>NZ_JBHTMX010000057.1:0-16722 GCF_042679725.1 Methylopila musalis | reverse complement strand
CACCTCTCCCCGGCGGGGAGAGGTCGGAGGGCGTCAGCCCTCCGGGTGAGGGGGCGAAAAGCTCGCCGCAAAGCCCCTCCGCCATGCCGAATGGTGCGGCGCGAAAAGGGCGCTTGACGGGCGCGGGCGTTCGTCCCTACCTTCGTCTCAGGAGCAAGGGAGCTCTCGCTGGACCGGTCCACGGTGCGGCGAGGGCTCCCTTTTTGTTTGTGGCGAGCGATGACCTCAGGTTCTGCGACGCGCCGTCCCCTGCTGGTGGGCGCGCTCTATTCCGAAACCGGCGCGACCGCCTTCGTGGAGCGCACCCAGCTCAACGCGACCCGGCTCGCGATCGAGGAGATCAACGCCGCCGGCGGCGTCGACGGGCGGGAGGCGGTGCTGCTGGCGCAGGACGCCCAGTCCGACCCCGCCCGTTTCGCGGCGATCGCGGAATCCATGCTGGACGACGAGCGGGCGGACCTGCTCATCGGCTGCTACATGACCAACACCCGGCAGGCCGTGGTGCCGGTGGTCGAGCGGCGGGGGGCGCTGCTCGGCTACGCCGCCTGCTACGAGGGCTTTGAGTACTCTCCCAACGTGATCTACGGCGGCGCGGTGCCGAACCAGCACATCCTGATGCTGGCCCGCCACCTGATGAACGAGCCCGGCAAGCGCTTCTATCTGGTGGGCACGCGCTACACGTTCCCGATCGAGTCCCACCGGGTGCTGCTCACGCTGATCGCCGAGCGCAAGGGCCACGCGCTGGCCGAGCGCTACGTGCCGATCGAGGTCACGCGCCGGGAGCTGGACCAGATCGTGCAGGACATCCGGCGCAAGAAGCCGGACGTGGTGTTCTGCACCGTGGTGGGCAAAGCGGCGTCGGCCTTCTACGAGCTCTGCGCCGAGGCGGGATTGACCGCCGACACCACCTTCGCCAGCCTCACCATCACCGAGGCGGAGGTGGCGGCCATGCCGCCGCGCCTGGCGGAGGGCCATCTCACGGCCGCCACCTATTTCCAGTCGGTGGACACGCCTGAGAACCGGCGCTTCGTCCGGGCCTATCAGGCCCGCTTCGGCGTGCACGAGCGGCTGAACGCCATGGCCGAGACCGCCTATGTCGTCACCCATCTGACGCTCGGCGCCGTGGCGCGGGCGGGCTCGGCCGCGCCCGAGGCGGTCAGGGACGAGCTGTCGCGCATGACGTTCCGGGCGCCGGAAGGGGAGGTGCGGCTCGATCCCGAGAACAGCCACCTTTATCTCTGGCCGCGCATCGGCCGGGTGCAGGCGGACGGGCAGTTCCAGATCATCGCCGAGTCCACCTCGCCGGTGAAGCCGGACCCCTATCTGGTGAACCACACGCTCGAGGACTGGGACGGCGCGACGCCGCCGTCGCTGCTGCCGCTCGTGTCGGGGATCTGAGCCCCATGCTGAAGGCGCTTCGCGACATCCGGACCCTCCGCGTCGTGATCTACCATCCCAAGGATCGGGAGCGGGACGAACTCGTCGCGCAGATCCGCCGCATCGGCTGCGAGGTCGAGGCGGTCTGGCCGCCGACCGAGACCATGCGCCCGGACGCGGACGTGGTGTTCATGCTGTTCCGTCAGGACGGCTTCACCCATGTGCTGCTGAAGGCGCTGGTGGAGAGCGGATCCCAGGCCACGCTGATCGCCATCGTGGAGTTCGAGAGCCCCGCGGTGATCGAGGCGATCGCCCGCGCGGGCGCCGTCTCGATCGTGACGAAGCCGATCCGCGCATTCGGTCTGCTGACCAGCCTCGTTTTGTCGCGCACACTTTCCGCAAAAGAAAAAAACCTTATTGACAGAACTCGCAAGCTTGAGTCAAAGTTAGAAGGCTTCAGGCGGATGGAGAAAGCCAAGGCGATACTGATGTCGCGCAAGGGTTTTTCTGAGCAGGAAGCGTATGACGTGATACGAATGCGTGCAATGTCCGCACGCGTGTCTATGGATGTCGTTTGCGCGACCATCATAGACGCTGACGAATTCATCGGACTCTGACCGCAGCGGCGCTCGCCGCGCGTTTGGACGCCGACTTCATATCGACCCGGAAGCGCCAATGGTCGCCGCCGCCGGGTCCAGGCTGAGAGAGCCGTCGCCAGCACTCCCGCTGGCGGCGGCTTTTTGTTTTTCCGGCCCGGCGCCGCCGCAGCGGCGCGGGTCCCGACGTGAAGGAGCCGACAATGACTCAAGGAACCGGGGCGGACGACCGCAAGGTCCGCGTCGCCTGCGACGTGGGCGGAACGTTCACCGACATCTGCGTGCTGAGCGAGGCCACCGGCCGCATGCATGTGGCCAAGGTGCCGACCACGCCCGACCCGATCGACGGCGTGCTCGCCGGCATCGAGGCCGGCGGCGTCGACCTCAACGACCTGCTGCTGTTCAAGCACGGCACCACGCTCGCCACCAACGCGCTGATCACCCGCCGCTTTCCGCCGGCGGTGATGGTCACCACCAAGGGCTTCCGCGACACCATCGAGATCCGCCGCGGCAACCGCGACGACCTCTGGGACACCTACAAGGAGATGGCGAAGCCCTACATCCGGCGCCGCGACCGTCTCGTGGTCTCCGAGCGCACCGACTACGCGGGCAAGATCGTGACCCCGCTCGACGAGGCCGAGGCCGCCGAACTCGCCCGCGTGATCAAGAAGCGCGGCGTGAAGACCATCGCCATCTGCTTCGCCAACGCCTTCATCAACCCGGCGAACGAGCAGCGCATGCGCGACATCCTCGCCGAGGCGCTGCCGGAGGCGGTGATCTCCATCTCCAGCGACATCATGCCGGAGATCTTCGAGCATGAGCGCTTCTCGACCACGGTCGCGAACGCGGTGCTGGCGCCGGTGGTCGGCAACTACGCCAGCCGGCTCGAAAGCCGCATGAAGGAAGGCGGCTACAAGGAAGACGTGATGCTGCTGCATTCCGGCGGCGGCGTCATGACCGCGAAGATGGCCGAGCGCTACGCCGCCCGCCTGTCCGCGTCCGGCATCGCCGCCGGCGCCATCGCCAGCCGCTTCGTCGCCGAACAGGCCGGGTTCAAGAACTCGATCGGCCTCGACATGGGCGGCACCTCCACTGACGTCTCGCTCTGCGACAACGGCGACATCAACGTCACCAAGGAATGGTACGTCGAATACGGCTACCCGATCTGCTTCCCCTCGATCGAGGTGCTGACCATCGGGGCTGGCGGCGGCTCGCTCGCCTGGCTCGACGCCGCCAACTCGCTGCGCAACGGCCCGCAGTCCGCCGGCTCGACGCCCGGACCCGCCTGCTACGGACGCGGCGGCGAAAACCCCACCAACTGCGACGCCAACGTGGTGCTCGGCCGCCTGTCGGACCGGCTCGCCGGCGGCAAGGTGGGGCTCGACAAGGCGCTCGCCACCGAGGCGATCCGCAAGGGCGTCGCCGGCCCGCTCGGCATGTCGGTGGAGGACGCGGCGATCGCGGTGATCAAGGTCGCCAACGCCAACATGTCGGACGCGGTGCGCCTGCTCTCCATCCGCCGCGGCTACGACCCGCGCGACTTCGCCCTCGTCGCCTTCGGCGGCGCCGGGCCGCTCCACGGGGCGGCGCTCGCCAAGGATCTGGCGATCCCGGTGGTGCTGGTGCCGCCGAATCCCGGCGTCACCTCCGCGCTCGGCTGCCTGCTGGTGGACATCCAGCACGACATCTCGCGCATGTACCTCTCCAAGGCCGACGACGTGAACATCCTGGACCTGGAGACCACGTTCCGGGAGCTCGAGGTCGAGGGCGCCGAGCGTCTGACGTCCGAGGGCGTGGCGGTCGAGAACATGGTGTTCCAGCGCAAGATCGACATGCGCTACCACGGCCAGTGGCGCGCGCTCGCCATCAACATCGCCTCGCCGGTGACGTCGCTCGAAGAGGCGATCGCCCACTTCCACGAGGAGCATGGCCGCGAGCACAACTACTCGCGTCCCGGCGCGCCGGTGGAGATCTACCGCGTCTCGGTCACCGCGACCGGCGTGACCCCGAAGGCCAAGTTCGCGGATTTCGATCCGGTGGACGAACCGGCCGTCCCCGCCGGCTCCCGCAAGGTGCGGTTCGACGAGCTGCCCGAGGCGGTCGACACGCCCGTCTATCTCCGCGACGCGCTGAAGGCCGGCATGAAGGTCGAAGGCCCCGCCGTCATCGACCAGCTCGACTCCACCGTGATCGTGCCGCCCGGCGTCACGGCCGAGGTCGACCGCTCGCTCACCCTCGTCATGCGCATCCCGCTGGCCTGACCGGTCCGCGCCCCAATCACAGGAGCACCCCCATGTCTTCCGCGAACATGGACCACGGCCTCGATCCGGTCACCTTCGAGGTTCTCAAGAACGCATACGTCAACATCGTCGACCAGATGGCGGAGCAGATCTTCCGCACCTGCTACTCCTTCGTGATCTGGTCCCGCGACTTCTCGTCCGCGCTCTGCGACGTGAACGGCGACACCATCATGCAGGGCTCGGGCGACATCGCCGCCCATGTGGGCACGCTGCACTACACCGCGAAGGCCGTGATCAAGGCCTTCCAGGGCGACATCCATCCCGGCGACGTGTTCGTTGTGAACGACGTCTACCAGGGCGGCACCCACTTCAACGACACCCGCATCGTGCGGCCGATGTTCTACAAGGGCGAGCTGCTCGGCTTCGCCCAGGCCAACGGCCACTGGGCGGACGTGGGCGGCGCGACGCCGGGTTCGTTCAACGTCAACGCGCTCGACCACATGGCCGAGGGCCTGCGCATCACCCCGGTGCGCGTCTGGAGCAAGGGCGAGCAGCTCAAGGACGTCTGCAACCTCATCGCCTCCAACACCCGCGCTCCCGCCGACATCATCGGCGACATGGAGGCCCAGGCCCAGGCGACCAAGGTGGCCGAGACCGAGGTCTGCCGCCTGATCGAGAAATACGGCCTCGACGTCATCAAGACCTCCTTCACCGCGGTGCAGGACTACGTCGAGACCCTGACCCGCCAGCGCGTCGCGGCGCTGCCGGACGGCGTGTGGGAGACCGAGGACTACATCGACCTCGATCCGGGCGTGGGCGAGGGCCTGATCCCGATCCGGGTGCGCATGACCATCAAGGACGACACGGTTCATTACGACCTGTCGAAGTCGCACCCGACCAGCATCCGCTGCTTCCTGAACGCCTGTTACGGCGGCTCCTTCGCGGCCATCGTCGCCGGCACCAAGATGCAGTTCCCGGAGATCCCGCTGAATTCGGGCTTCTACCGGGTGGTGACGGTCGATCTCGGGCCGGAAGGCTCGGTGGTCAACGCCGCCTGGCCGACGCCGGTCGCGGGCTTCTGCTCCGGTCCGTTCGAGAAGATCATGAACTCGATCTTCGAACTCTGGGCCGAGGTGCTGCCCGAGCGGGCCATGGCCTGCACCTTCAACCTCGACTACCTGCTGATCGGCGGCCGCGACAATCGCGAGGGCGGGACCGGCCAGAAGCACTTCATGTGGTACGACTGGATGGTCGGCGGCTGGGGCGCCCGTAACGGCCGCGACGGCTGGGGCGCCACCGGCCCGGTGTTCGGCGTGCAGCTCGGCACCCAGCCCTTCGAGGGGCAGGAGCGGCTGGCGCCGGTGCTCACCACCGCCCACGAGCTTCGGGTGGATTCCGGCGGCCCCGGCGAGTCCCGCGGCGGCATGGGCGTCGACAAGGGCGTGATCCTCACCGAGGTCGACCGCACCGTCGTCTCCTACTGTTGCGACCGCGAGCGCTCCATCACCTGGGGCCTGTGGGGCGGCCTGCCGTCGATCCCGCACGGCGTGTGGGTGAACGAGGGGCTGGAGAACGAGCGCTACCTCGGCTCCATGTTCTCCAACGAGCCGCTCCTGGCCGGCGACCATGTGACCCGCCCGTCCGCCGGCGGCGGCGGCCTCGGCGATCCGCTGGAGCGCGACCCGCAGCTCGTCTGCGAGGACGTGGCGGACGGCTACGTCTCGATCGCCCGCGCCGCCATCGACTACGGCGTGGTGGTGAAGGAGATCGACGCCGATCTCGCCGAGTACGAGGTGGACCGCGAGGCGACGCTCGCCAAGCGCGCCTATATCCGCGCCAACCGCGCCAAGTGGATCGAGGAAGATCCGGAGGCGATCGCCGCGAAGTACCGGGCGGGCGAGCTCTCCATGCTCGACCTCATTCGCCAGCACGGCGTGATCGTGAACTGGGGCTCGGGCGAGCTGCTGCCGAAGACCACCGGGCAGTTCCGCGCGATGCTGAAGCGCCGCGCCGCGCCCTACTGGAGCAAGCGCCTCAAGCCCGGCTCCGAGGCGAGCGTCTCGCTCAAGGTCGCCTGACGACCCCGCCTGCCGAACGGCGGCCGGGGGCGCGAACCTCCCGGCCGCCGGCCAAGACCGGGCCATGGCGGCGCCAGACCGCCAAGCCCGAAACGCCCCAGAGATCACGCCAAGGCGCATGCGATACGGCCGCCGGCCGCACCCGGCGAACCACGCCACCCAACCGACCGACGACGCTTCGGGGATCGACCATGACCGCCTTCACCCGCCGCACGCTTCTCAAGACCGCCGCCGCCGGCGCGGCGCTGGGCCTCGCGCCCGCCTACATCCGGGGCGCGAGCGCCGCGGACGCCATCCAGATCGCCGGCATCCACGACGCCTCCGGCGGCATCGACATCTACGGCCGGCCGATGATCAACTGCCTGACGCTGGCGGTTGAGGAGCTGAACGCCAGGGGCGGGGTGCTGGGGCGCGAGATCGCGCTCAAGAACTACGACCCCCAGTCCAACATGCAGCTCTACACCCAGTACGCCACCGAGGCCGCAACCAAGCAGAAGGCCGCCGTGGTGTTCGGCGGCGTCATCTCCGCCTCGCGCGAGGCCATGCGGCCGGCGCTGCGCCGCTACCGCGTCCCCTATTTCTACAGTCTGCTCTACGAAGGCGGCGTCTGCGACCGCAACGTGTTCTGCATGGGCTCGACGCCGGCCCAGACGCTTCAGAAGTTCACGCCCTTCGCGATGAAGCGCTTCAACGCGAAGAAGATCTATGTGCTCGCGGCCGATTACAACTACGGCCAGATCACCGCCAAGTGGATCAAGAAGTTCGCCACCGAGAACGGCGGCGACGTGGCTCAGGCGGACTTCTTCCCGCTCGACGTGAACGACTTCGGCCCGACCATCCGCAAGATCCAGGCGGCGAAGCCGGACATGATCATGTCGGTGCTGGTGGGCGCGGCGCACAACTCGTTCTACCGCCAGTGGGTCGCGTCCGGCATGAAGGACAAGATCCCCATGGCCTCCACCACCTTCGGCATCGGCAACGAGCAGGCGCTGACCTCGCCGGAGGAGCACGACGGCATCATCGTCTCCTACGCCTATTTCGACGGCATCCAGACGCCGGAGAACCTCGACTTCATCACGCGCTACAAGGCCCGGTTCGGCGACAAGGCGGACGCGGTGACCGAGGGCGCGGCGATGACCTACCACGCCGTGAACCTCTGGGCGGAGGCGGCCAAGAACGCGGGCTCGATCGAGCGGGACAAGGTGATCGCGGCGCTCGAAAGCGGGCTCTCCTTCACCGGCCCCGCGGGCAAGACCACCATCGACGCCGCGACCCACCACGACACGCTCGACGTCTACATCGCCGAGGTGAAGGGCGGGGCCTACCACGTGCTGGAGAGCTTCCCGCAGCAGACGCCGGCGGACACGGCGGCGGTCTGCGACCTGACCAAGAACCCCAACGAGACCAAGCAGTTCGTCATCGACGTCAAGGTCTGACGTCGGGACGGGCGGGCGGGCGCGTCGTCCCCTCGAGCGCCCGCCCTTTTCCAGTGTTCGCGGTTCGGGAGACCGGCATGGATTACGCGGTCATCGTGCTTCTTCAGGTCGTGGTCACGGTCGCGAACCTCGCGCTCATCAGCGCGGGGCTCGCGGTGATCTTCGGCATGATGCGCATCATCAACATGGCCCATGGCGAGTTCCTGATGCTGGGCGGCTACGCCGCGCTGGTGTCGCATCAGGCCGGGCTGAACCTGTGGCTGTCGATCTTCGTGGTCGCGCCGCTGGTGGTGGGCGCGGTCGGCGCCGTGATCGAGCGCCTCGTCATCCGCAGGCTCTACGGCCGGATGATCGACACCATGCTCGCCACCTGGGGCGTGAGCCTGGCGCTGGTCGGGCTCATCACCGTGATCTTCGGCAACACGGTCGCCGGCATCTCGCCGCCGCTCGGAAGCCTCTCGATCGGGGCCTACGCCATCGGGCGCTACGAACTGCTGGTGGCGGGCGTCTCCGTCCTCCTCTTCGCGGCCGGCTGGTGGGTTCTCGCCCGCACCCCCGTCGGGCTGATCGCCCGCGCCGCCATGCAGAACCGCGACATGGCGGCGGCGCTCGGCGTCGATCCGGCCAGGGTCTACGCCATCACCTTCATCGCGGGCGCGGCGATCTCCGGGCTCGCCGGCGCGCTGATCGCGCCCATCGCCGGCGTCGCGCCCACCATCGGCGCCACCTACATCGCCAAGACCTTCATCACCGTCATCTCGGGCGGCGCGGCCATCCTCGCCGGCACGCTGAGCGCCGCCGGCCTGCTCGGCGCGGTGAACGCCGCCTTCTCCTTCCTGACGAGCCCCGTGCTCGGCGAGGTGGCCCTGCTCGCCTGCGCCGTCGTGCTGCTGCGCCTGCTGCCGCAGGGCGTCACCGGTCGCTACTTCCGGAGGTCGCTGTGACCCTCTCCCTTCGCTCCGCGGCCGGCTTCGCGGCGATCGCCGCCGCCGCGCTCTACGCGCTCGTGGTCGTGCCCCAGAGCGGCGACATCTCCACCATGATCAACGGCGCGATCTATGCGAGCTACGCCATTCTCGCGCTGTCGCTGGCGCTGATCTGGGGCTATGGCGGCGTGCTGTCCTTCGGGCAGGCGGCCTTCTTCGGCCTCGCGGGCTATGTCTACGCGGTCGCCGGGCTGAACTTCGGCGACACGGCGCTGGCGGCCCTGATCGCGGTGGCGAGCGCCGCCGCCTTCGCCGCGCTGCTCGGCTACTTCATGTTCTGGGGCCGGGTGTCGGACGTCTATCTCGGCGTCATCACGCTCACCGTCTCGCTGATCCTCTACCGCTTCATCAACCAGACGGCGGGCGAGGAATGGACCATCGGCGTAGCCCCCCTCGGCGGCTTCAACGGCATTCCCTCGACGCCGATCATGACCGCGCTCGGCAAGCCCGACGAGCCGCTGATGCCGGAGCAGATCTATGCGCTGTCGGTGGGCGCGCTGATCGTCTGCTACCTGATCTGCCGGCTCGCGATCGCGACCCGCTTCGGCCGCGCCGTGGTGGCGATCCGGGAGAACCCGGTCCGGGCCGAACTGCTCGGCTACGACACGCGGTTCTACAAGCTCGGGATCTTCACCCTCGGCGGCGCGATCGCGGGCGTGGGCGGCGTCGCCTTCGCGAACTCGGTGTTCGTGAGCCCGACCATGTTCAACCTTCAGACCAACGGGCAGGTCATCATCTGGGTCATCGTCGGCGGGCTCGGCACGCTGGCGGGGCCGGTGATCGGCTGTTTCGCCATGCTCGCGCTCGCCACCTGGCTCGGCGCGGTCGACGGCGGCGGCTGGACCGACCCCAACCTCGTGATGGGCGTCGTGCTCACGCTCTGCGTGGTGGCGATGCGGCGCGGCCTGCTGCCGACCGCGCTCACGCTCGGCGAGCGCCTGCTGACGCTCGCCGACGACCGGCTCGGCGGCTCGAAGCTCGGCCAGCCCCGCGCGGCGGAGGACCGGCCATGAGCGTCGCGCCGCCGCTTCTCGAAGCCCGCAACCTCGTCATGCGCTTCGGCGGCGTGACGGCGGTCGGCGGCGTCAGCATGACGGTGGGGGAGGGCGAGCTGCGCTGCCTCATCGGCCCGAACGGCGCCGGCAAGAGCACCTTCTTCAAGATGCTGTCGGGCCAGCTTCGTCCGACCTCGGGCGAGGTCGCCTTGCGCGGCCGCAGCATCGTCGGCCTGCCGGCCTCGCGCATCGCCCGGCTCGGCGTCGGCGTGAAGACCCAGACGCCGAGCGTGTTCGACGGCCTGACCGTGATGGAGAGCGTGCGCGTCGCGACCGACGCCCTGCTGCCGCCGACGCTCGCCCGCCGCCGGGCGGACGAGGCGCTGGAGCGCATGCGCATCCCCCATCTCGCGGGCGCGACGGTCGGGCTGCTCGCCCACGGCCAGCGGCAGCTGGTGGAGCTCGCCATGGTGGTGGCGCAGGCGCCGGACCTGATCCTGCTGGACGAGCCCGCCGCGGGCATGACCGGGGCGGAGGTGGACCGTCTGGGCGACCTGATCGTGGAGCTCGCCCGGTCAAGCTCGGTGATCGTGGTGGAGCACGACATGGCTTTCATCCGCCGCATCGCCCGCACCGTCACCGTGTTCAACCGCGGCGAGGTGCTGGCGGAAGGCCCGGCCGCGGAGGTGATGGCGGACGCCCGGGTGCGCGACGTCTATCTCGGAAAGGATGCGGCATGAGCATCCTCGCCGTCTCGAACCTCGCCGCCGGCTACGGCTCCATCGGCGTGCTGCGCGACGTGGGCTTCGCCATCGCCGAAGGGGAGATCCTCGGCGTGCTCGGCCACAACGGCATGGGGAAGAGCACTTTGCTCAAGGCGCTCAGCGGCGCGATCCGCCCGAGCGCGGGCGCGATCCTGTTCGCAGGCGTCGACATCGCCCAGGAGCCGCCCCACCGCCGCGCGCGGCGAGGCCTCGGCTACGTGCCGCAGGGCCGTCAGATCTTCCCCGGCCTCACCGTGCGCGAGAACATGGCCTTCGCCGCCCGCGCGTCCGGCGCGCCGCTTAGCCTCGTGGACGAGATGATCGCCCGCTTCCCCCGGCTGCAGCCGATCGTGGACCGGGCGGGCGGCGTGCTCTCGGGCGGCGAGCAGCAGATCCTGGCGCTGGCGCGCTGCCTCTGCGCGAAGCCGTCGCTGATCCTGCTGGACGAGCCCACGGAGGGCATCCAGCCCTCGATCCGCGACGAGATCGTGGAGACGCTGCTGACGCTTCGGCGGGAGCTCGGGCTCTCGATCCTGCTGGTGGAGCAGAACCTCAAGTTCATGACCGATCTGGCCGACCGGGTCCTTCACATGGAGAAGGGCCGGCTGGCCTTCGCCGCGCCGCCCGAGGCCGCGGCCTGACGCATCCGGCGCCGGGACCGATCCGGCGCCGTCATCCAGCGCAAGAGCGGTGCGGCCGCCGGGGCCTCGTTCCGGCGGAAGGAAGCTCGCGCGCCCAACGGCCCGCTATGGCGGGCGCCCTCGGGGAGACTGACGCGATGACGATCTGCATGACCATGAAATGCGCGGCCGCGGCCGCGGCCGCCGGACTGGCGCTCGCCGCCACGCCCGCCGGCGCGGCCGGCACCTCGGCGCCGGGCTACACCACCGGCATCCCGGTCTGGGCCGTGGCGCCGGAGGGGCTCTACTACCTCAACCAGACCTATTCCGGCTTCCGGGAGGTGGGCGGCGTCGACATCCGCTCGAACTACAACACGTTCTTCTTCTTCTGGCAGACCGGCGCCAAATTTCTCGGCGCGGACATCGGCGGGATCGCCGCCCCGACCATCGCCGACATCTCGATCGAGGGCGCGGGCAGCGAGTTCGGCCTGTTCAACACCTATTTCGCGGCCCAGCTGAGCTGGGACCTCGGAAACGACCTCTATGTGGGCTACCGCCTCGGCGGCTACATCCCGCAGGGCGACACGCTCTCGCTCGACTACGGCACCATCGAGCACCGCGTCGGCGCGAGCTATCTCGGCGACGGCTGGAACCTCACCGGCAACTTCATGTTCGGCACGCCGGTGGGCGACGACCGCGACGACTTCGCGCCGAACTACGTGATCGCTGACCTCACCGCGACCAAGAAGTTCGGCAAGTTCGAGATCGGCCCGGTGGCGCATTTCTCGGCGGATGTGAGCAAGCCGGTCTCCTGGTACGGCAAGCAGTCCCAGTTCGCGATCGGCGGCCTCGTGGGCTACGACTTCGGCGGCGCCAACCTGAACGTGAAGCTGACCCGCGACGTCTATTCGAAGAATCGCGGCTTCAAGGACACGATCCTCTGGACCAACCTCAGCTTCCCGCTGTGGACCCCGGCCAAGGCCGAGGCCCCGCTGGTCGTCAAGTACTGAGGACGGGAGGGGCCCGACCGCGAGGAGCGGGCCCCTCGACCAATGGCCGCGCCGTCCACAACCAAGGACGCGGAGCCGTGACCCGAAACCGCCTTGCCTTCGGCGCCGCAGCGCCGTAATTGGGCGGGGACGGTTCCCTTCGGGGATCAAAAGGGAACGCGGTGCGGGCTTCGGCCCGAAGCCGCGGCTGCCCCCGCAACTGTAAGCGGCGAGCGCGTCGTCATCGGCCACTGGACCCTCACGGGTCTGGGAAGGCGACGAACGCGCACTGACCCGCGAGCCAGGAGACCTGCCGTCAGCCGTGTGGTTACACGCGAACGCGTCGGGCGGGGTGCACCGATGGTGGGCGAACCGTCGGGCGCGTCGAAAGGCGCGTGACGCTCGGGACGACTTCCAGTTCGCGGTGACGCGCCACTCGTCCCGCTCGGGGTCCCGATGCCTGATTCCTCACGTCTGCCGTTACGCGCCGTCCCGGCACCCTCGTCCTTGCGCGCCGCGCTGCTCGGCGCCTGCTGCGCCGCAGCCCTCGCCGCGCCGGCCCGCGCGCAAGCGCCCGACAGCCCGGTGGCGCTCGACGAGATCACCGTCAGCGGCGCGGGCGCCACGGTCGCGCCCGGCCCGAACCTGTCCGTGAAGACCAACGCCGGCAGCCGGCTTGGCCTGACGCCGCTGGAGACGCCGGCGAGCGTGGACGTGGTCTCCGGCGACGTGGTCCGCGACCGGGGCCAGTCCTCCATCGCCGAAGCCGTGACCCAGAACGCGGCCGGCTTCAGCTTCATCGGCACGCCGGGCAACGGCTTCGGCGCCTATTCGTCGCGCGGCTTCACCGGCGTGAACTCGGTCACCACGCTCTATGACGGCGTGCGGCTCTATCCGGGCCAGGGCACCGTCACTTTCCCGTTCGACACCTGGACCGTGGACCGGATCGAGGTGCTGCGCGGCCCGGCCTCGGTGCTCTACGGCGAGGGCGCCGTCGGCGGCGCCATCAACATCATCCCGAAGAAGCCCCTCACCGACGAGCGCCGCAACGAGGCCCGCATGGTGGTGGGAACGGACGGACAGGTGGGCCTCGCCGCCGGCAGCGCCGGGCCGATCAACGACAGGTTCGCCTACAGCTTCGACGTGGTCGGCAATCGCGGCGACGGCTGGATGGACCGGGGCGACCACAAGAACCTCGCCTTTTCCGGCGCGCTGAACTGGCGGCCGACGGACGAGCTCTCCGTCACCCTGACGCATGACGGCGGTCACAATCAGCCGAGCCGCTATTTCGGCACGCCGCTGAAGGGCGCCGGCAATGTGGAGACGGACTGGATCGGCGAGAACTACAACGTCCGCGACGGCGTGATCCGCTTCAACGACACCATCACCCAGCTCAAGGCGGAGTGGACGCCGAACGAGACCGTGACGCTGCGGGCGACCGCCTATTACGTCACCGCCAACCGCCTGTGGCGCAACGCCGAGGGCTACACATGGAACGCGGGGACCGGCCTGATCGACCGCTCGAGCTTCATCGCGATCAAGCAAGAGCAGGAGCAGATCGGCGCCCGCGCCGACGCCACCATCCGCACCGAGCTGTTCGGCATGGCGAACGAGGCGGTGGTCGGTTTCGACGTCAACCGGTTCGACTTCCGCCGCCTGAACAACGGCGGCTACGGCAATCCGGACCTCAACCCGTCGCTGCCGCCCACGGGCTTCGACCCGGGCGATTACGGCAGCGCGAGCCCCTACGGCAAGGACTACAAGGCGATCACCACCCAGTACTCGTTCTTCTTCGACGACCGGCTGAAGGTCACGGACACGCTCTCGCTGGTCGCGGGCCTGCGCTACGACCATCCGGAGGTGGATTATCGCAACGTCCGCACCGGCGACACGTCCAACCCGACGCTGAATTCGATCTCCTGGCGCGTCGGCGCGGTCTATGAACCGATCGAGAACCTCGCGGTCTACGCGCAGTATTCGGAGGCTGCGGACCCGGTGACGTCCATCCTCTCGCTGCCGAAGTCGCAGGCGGACTTCGCGCTCTCGAAGGGCCGGCAGGTCGAGGCCGGCGTGAAGCAGAGCCTGTGGGACGACCGCGTCGAGTGGACGCTCTCGGCGTTCTACATCGAGAAGAACGACCTTCTGTCCCGCGACGCGAACACCCCCACCATCACGCAGCAGGTGGGGCAGCAGTCCTCGCGCGGCGTCGAAGCCTCGGTCGGCGTTGAGCTTGGCCATGGCTGGCGGATCGACGCCAACGGCACGATCCTCGACGCGCGCTATGACGACTTCCGGGAGTCCGTCATGAATCCCGTTACGGGAGAACCGGAAAGCGTCAGCCGCAAGGGCAACACTCCGAACGCGGTGCCGGAAACGCTCGCCAATGTCTGGGCCACCTGGCGCTTCGCGGAAGACTGGAAGGCGCAGGCCGGCCTGCAATATGTGGGCAAGACCTACACCACGGCCGAAAACCGGTACAGCCGTCCAGGCTACGCTCTGGTGAACGCCGGGCTGCAGTGGAAGCCGACCGCTTACGCCACGCTCGATCTCCGGGTGAAGAACCTCACCGACAAGACCTACGCCTACACTGGCGGCGATTATCAGTGGTACTTCGGCGCGCCGCGCACCGCCGAAGTCGCGCTGCATCTGCGGTTCTGACCGCCGTGACGGCGCCCGTCCGGCTGGAGGTGGAGAACCTGGCGTGGGGACCTCCGGGGCGCCCGCCGGTGCTCTCGGGCGTGAGCTTCGCGCTCGCGCCCGGAGCGCGGCTCGCGGTGATCGGCCCCAACGGGTCCGGCAAATCCACGCTGCTGCGCTGCCTCTACCGGGTGAACCGCCCGACCGCCGGGGTGGTCAAGCTCGACGGCCACGACCTGTGGGCGCTTGGCCCCCGCGAGACGGCCCGGCGGGTGGCCGCCGTGCTGCAGGAGGCGCCGCCGGATTTCGCCTTCACCGTGCGGGAGATGGTGGAGGCGGGCCGCACGCCGCACGCGGGCGCCTTCGGCGATCGCGGCGGCGCGACGGTGGTGGAGGACGCCATGGCGCGCATGGAGATCGCAGGCCTCGCCGGGCGCCGCTTCGCCACGCTGTCCGGAGGCGAGAAGCAGCGCGCGCTCATCGCCCGCGCGCTGGCGCAGCAGCCGGGCCTGCTGGTGCTGGACGAGCCCACCAACCATCTCGACATCCGCCACCGGCTGGAGGCGATCGAGCTGTTGAAGGGGCTCGACCTCACCATCGTCGCCACGCTGCACGATCTCGACTTCGCCGCCGACATGGCCGACCACGTGCTGGCGCTGGAGGGCGGGCGCCCCGCCGCCTTCGGCCCTGCACAGGAGACGCTGGCGCCGGCCCTGATCCGCCGCAGCTTCGGGGTCGAGGCGGAGGTGACGCCCTGGCGCGGCTCGCTGCGCTTCGCCTACCGCCTGCCGGAGGAGGGGGCGTGAGAGCGTGTCCGGACCGCGTCGAAGCGCAGCCTTCAAGCCCCCGTCATGCCCGCCAAAGGCGGGTGTCCACGCTTTTTTCCCGAGCGACCGCTTTGGCGTTCAAGTCGTGGATGCCCGAGACAGGCTCGGGCATGACGGGGGTGAGCGTTTTCAGACGGAGCCCAAACCATTGTCTCGCCGCGCTGCTGCTCACGCTCTGCGCCGCGCCGGCCGCCGCCCATCCCGTCACGGTGCGAAGCTGCGACCGGCTCGCCACCTACGACCGGCCGCCCGAGCGCGCGGTGTCCTACGACTCCAACCTCACCGAGATGCTGCTGGCGCTCGATCTCAGCGGCCGCATGGCGGGCTACATCGGATCGCGGGAGCGGGTGGCGGCGGCCGTCGATCTGTTCCCCAAGGCCGCCTCCCTGCGCCAGATCCAGCGCCAGTACCCGACCCGCGAGACGCTGCTGGAGGCGGGCGTCGACTTCTACTTCGCCGGCTGGAGCTACGGCATGCGCGCCGGCGGCGAGGTGACGCCGGACACGCTCGGCCGGCTCGGAATCCCCGTCTACGAGCTGACTGAGAGCTGCGTCCGCATCGGCCGGCGCGAAAAGCCGACGCTCGATTTCCTCTATCGCGACCTGCTCAATCTCGGCCGCATCTTCGGCGTGGAGGCCCGCGCCGAGGCGCTGGTGGCGGGCTATCGCGAGCGGCAGGCGGCGGTGGCGGCGAAGGTCGCGGGCGTGTCGACGCGGCCGACGGTGTTTCTCTACGACAACGAGGGCCGGGTGGCCGGCACCGCCGGCGCCCACGCCATGCCGACCGCGCTGATCGAGGCGGCGGGCGGGCGCAACATCGCCGACGACGTCGCCGGCAACTGGACGCGTATCTCGTGGGAGAGCGTGATCGAGCGCGATCCGGACGCCATCGTGGTGCTGGACCACGGCGCGGGCGGCGCGACGCGCAAGCTGCGCTACGCCCTGTCGCGGTCGGGTCTTAAGGACCTGCGGGCGCTGAAGGCCGGCCGGGTGCTGGTGCTGAGCTACGACGAGCTGACGCCCGGACCGCGCAACCTGATCGCGCTCGAGAAGATCGCGGAGTTCCTGCATGGCGACCGCTGACCTCCGCCGCGCCGCGGGCGCGCCCCGCGCGCGCCTGCTGTGGCTCGGCCTCGCCACGGCGCTGCTGCTGGTCGCGGCCATGGCGCTGTCGCTGC
>NZ_JBHTMX010000056.1:0-16733 GCF_042679725.1 Methylopila musalis | reverse complement strand
GCCTCGCCCCCGCGCTCGCCTGCGCCGGCGAGCGCGCCGACCTCGTGGTGCGCGACGACCTGCCGTGGCGGCCCATCAGCCCGCTGGTCTACGGTTCGAACGAGATCGGCGCCATGGAGGGCGGCCCGCTCTCGGCGGAGCTCGACCGCGCCGCGGGCGTCACGGCGCGCCGGCTCGGCGGCAACCTCATGTCCACCTACGACTGGGCGACCAATGTCTCCAACGCCGGCAAGGACTGGCGCCACGCCAACCTGCCATTCCTGCCGGACGCGCTGCGCATGGGCGCGGAGGACCGGGCCCGCCCGGCTTCGGTGATCGACGTCATGCACCGGGCCTCGCTCGCCATGGGCGCGAGGAGCCTCGTGACGCTGCCGCTGGCGGGCTACGTGGCGGCGGACGGCGACGGCGACGTTCGCGAGAGCGAGGCCGCGCCCTCGCGGCGCTTCAAGCCTGTGCGCTGGGAGGGGCGGACGCCCGCCGGCGCGGCCATCGACCCGGCCGTCTGCGACGCGCCGCAGCTGCTCGCGCGGCTGGTGGAGACTTATGGCGGCGCCCGCGACGCCGGCGGCATCTTCGCCTACGCCCTCGACAACGAGCCGGGCCTGTGGCCCGAAACCCATCCGCGCGTGGTCCGCGCCAAACCCTCCATCGCCGATCTGATCGCGCGCTCGATCACGGCGGCGAAGACGGTGAAGGCGATCGACCCGGACGCGCTGGTGTTCGGCCCCGCAAGCTGGGGCGCGACCGAGTTCGCCACCTTCCAGAACGCGCCGGACTGGCGCGCACACCGCCGCTTCGGCAGCTTCCTCGCCGCCTATCTCGACGCCTTCCGCCGCGCGTCCGAGGAGGCCGGCGTCCGCCTGCTCGATGTGCTCGACGTGCACTGGTACCCATACTCGGTCGCCGGCGAGCTGCTCGGCGCCGAGGACACGGCGCTCGCGCCCGCCCTGCTCGACGCGCCCCGGTCGCTGACCGAGCGCGGCTTCCGGGAGCGGAGCTGGGTCACGGACACGCTGCAGGTGAACGACGAGGACGACGACGCGGTGACGTTGCCGCTGCTGCCGAGCCTCCACCGGATCGTGGCGCGCTGGTTCCCAGGCACGCGCCTCGCCGTCACCGAGTTCAACTATGGCGGCGGGCGGCTGACCGCGTCGGGGCTGGCGCTCGCCGACGCGCTCGGCCGCTTCGGCGCGTCGGACGTGTTCGTCGCCTGCCACTGGGGCGCGCTCGGCGGGTCGCTGGGCGAGGCCTATCGCCTGTACCGCTCGAAGGACGACGCCGGGGAGGGCGGGTTCGGCGACCGCGCCTACGCGCTCGAAGGCGCGACGCCGCGGGTGGTGGCCTACGCCGCCGGAACCGGGGACGCGGGGCCGGCGCGGCTGGTCGCCATCAACGGCGCCGAAGTGGCGGCCGAGATCACGCTGCGCTTCGCCTCCGACCGCGCCCGCCGCGCCCGCGCCGCCATCGGCTTCCACGCCGGCCGCCCGGACACCGCCCCGCTTCCCGAAGCCACGCCGACCCCCGACGGCCCCGGCCGATGGCGCATGACCCTCCCCCCACGCTCCGCCCGCCGCTTCGCCTTCGACTGAGCGAGGGCGCGGCGTGTGGACGGCGGGTTCAGGCGAGGGCGGCCGCCCTTCCAGAAAGCCGCCAGTCCTTGTCCCGGCCTTGAGCCGGGACCCAGACCCTCTGGTGTTTCCGGAAAAGGCGCGTCGGACGGGGAGCCTCATCCTCTCACGCCAGCGTGTCTGGGTCCCGGCTCAAGGCCGGGACAAGGAAGAAGGGCGCGTCGCGGTCGACGGGGAGCGTCCCGCTTACAGGATGAAGCGGCTGAGGTCGGCGTTCTTGGCCAGATCGCCCACGTAGCGCCGCACATAGGCGCCGTCGACCGTCACCGTCTCGCCGCCGCGGTCGGCGGCGGTGAAGCTGATCTCGTCGAGCACCCGCTCCATCACCGTCTGCAGCCGCCGCGCGCCGATGTTCTCGACCGTTGAGTTCACCTCGACCGCGATGTCCGCCAGCGCGTCGATGCCGTCGGGCGTGAAGTCCAGCGTCACGTTCTCGGTCGCCAGCAGCGCCACATACTGCTTCACGAGGCTGGCCTCGGTGTCGTCCAGGATGCGCACGAAGTCCTCCCGCGTCAGCGCGGACAGCTCCACCCGGATGGGCAGGCGGCCCTGCAGCTCCGGCAGCAGGTCCGAGGGCTTCGCCACGTGGAACGCGCCGGAGGCGATGAACAGGATGTGGTCGGTCTTCACCGGCCCGTGCTTGGTGGCGACGGTGGTGCCCTCGATCAGCGGCAGCAGGTCGCGCTGCACGCCCTCGCGGGAGACGTCGCCCGCCCGGCCCTCGCGGGCGCAGATCTTGTCGATCTCGTCCAGGAACACGATGCCGGCGTTCTCCACCGTGCGGATGGCCTCGGCCACGAGGCTCTCCTGGTCGAGCAGCTTGTCGCTCTCCTCGTTGATGAGGGTGGCGTAGCTGTCCTTCACGGTGACGCGGCGGGTCTTCTTCTGGCCGCCGAGCCCCTTGAACATGTCGCCGAGCGAGATCATCCCCACCTGTCCCGGCATGCCGGGGATCTCCATCACCGGCGGGCCGGAGGCGGCCACCTCGATCTCGATCTCCTTGTCGTCCATGTCGCCGTCGCGCAGCTTCTTGCGGAAGCTCTCGCGGGTGGCGGGGCTGGCGGTCGCGCCGACCAGCGCGGTCAGCACCCGCTCCTCCGCCGCCATGTGGGCCTTGGCCTGAACGTCCTTGCGCTTGGCTTCGCGGGTGAGCGCGATGGCGGCCTCCAGGAGGTCGCGCACGATCTGCTCCACGTCCCGGCCCACATAGCCGACCTCCGTGAACTTGGTGGCCTCCACCTTCAGGAACGGCGCGTTGGCGAGCTTCGCGAGCCGCCGGGAGATCTCGGTCTTGCCGACGCCGGTCGGCCCGATCATCAGGATGTTCTTCGGCAGGACCTCCTCCCGGAGGTGGCCGTCGAGCTGAAGCCGGCGCCAGCGGTTCCGGAGCGCGATGGCGACGGCGCGCTTGGCGTCCCGCTGGCCGACGATGTGGCGATCGAGTTCGGAGACGATTTCGCGGGGGGAGAGGTCGGTCATCTGGAATGTCGGTCCTTAAGCCCGGTCCCGCGCCATCAGCACGGCGGGACCGTCTCGTGTTTCAGCGAAGGTCAGAGCGCTGGCGGCAGCGCCGCCCGCAGCCGCGGGGGCGCGAGCGTCATCACAGCCCGGCGCAGCGGTCGCCATCCCGCGCCGAGCGCCACCACGAAGCCGCCCAGAAGGATCAGCGAGACCGCAAAGCGGGTGGTGTTGTCGAGTTCGGTCTGGGCGATCAGCGCGCCGATGGCGGCGCCGAAGTAGAGCAGTCCGGACATCAGCAGCGCGCGCCGGTCCACCAGCAGAGCCACCAGCGCCAGCGCCGCCACGACGCCCAGCACCGCCGCCGCCTGCCCAACGCTCGCATCTCCGACATCGGCGGCGGCGAAGGAGACCAGCGCGTGCACGATCAGTGGCGCCGCCAGCAGATGCAGCCAGAAGGCGTTGTCAGCGGACAGCGTCCGCCGTTCCGGATCCATTAAGTCGAAGCCCATGGCGGCGATGAAGCAGGCGACGCCGCAGCCAAGCGCGAGCGGAACGACGACGCTTTGCGCAAGGCCGGGACGGAAGGCTTCGAGCGCGGCGAGCAGCACGACGATCAGCCCGGCCGCCACCAGCAGCGCCGAGAACGGCAGCTTGAACCGCAAACGGAACAGAACCGCCGCGCCGAGCGCCGTAAGAGCGACGCCCGGCAGCGCGAAACGTTCAAGAGCGGTTCCATGCGTCAGCCATGGCAGCGCCGAGGCCGCCTGAACGGCGTAGGCCACGAAAGCGATGGCGAGCGCGATGCTGGGCAGCACCAGCCGCTGGCGGCGGGTGAAGACCTCCGCCAGAATCCAAATGAATCCTGCGCCGGCCAGGAAAGCGTAATGAACCGCCTGAAGGGGGAGCAACGCCAGAAGAGCGAGGCGCAGGCCACACAGAAGCGCCGCCAAGCCGACGGTCATGAACACGTCGTGGAAACCGCGGGAAAAGCGCACCTCTTCACGATCCGCGCGGGTGGGGCCTTCGGCGCGGAGCTCGCCAGCCTCCAGAAACGCGCGCAGCCGCGCCGCGGAGGCGGCGTCGATCACGCCCGCCGCGACCGCGGTTTCGATGCGGTCAGTCGACGGTGTCAAGGCTTTCCACCGTCAGCTTGTCGTTGGTGTAGACGCAGATCTCGGCGGCGATCTTCATGGCCTTGCGCACGATCGCCTCGGCGTCGGCCTCGGTGTCCGCGAGCGCGCGCGCGGCGGAGAGCGCGTAGTTGCCGCCCGAGCCGATGGCGGCGACGCCGTCCTCGGGCTCCAGCACGTCGCCGGTGCCGGTGATGACGAGAGCGACGTTCTTGTCGGCCACCAGCATCATGGCCTCGAGCCGGCGAAGGTAGCGGTCCGTGCGCCAGTCCTTGGCGAGCTCCACGGCGGCGCGCAGGAGCTGACCCGGATACTGCTCCAGCTTCTGCTCCAGCCGCTCGAACAGGGTGAAGGCGTCGGCGGTGGCGCCCGCGAAGCCCGCGATCACCTCGCCCTTGGCGATGCGCCGGACCTTGCGGGCGGTGTGCTTGAGCACGGTCTGGCCGAGCGTGACCTGGCCGTCGCCGCCGATGACGACCTTGCCGCCCTTGCGGACGAGCACGATCGTGGTGCCGTGGAGGATGATGTCGGACATGAGCGCTCCGGAAGGGATTCCGCAGCACAGGTAATGATCCGCGCGCCCCCCGAAAAGAGGCGCGCCCGGCCCCCGGCCCGACGCATGGCCGGGACCGTGGGGAGAGGCGTCAAATCCCGCGGCTCGCCTCGAACAGGAACCAGGCGCGCTTTTCGGCCTGATCGATCAGGTTCTCCAGCAGGCTGGTGGTGCCGACGTCGTCGTTCTCGTCGGCGAGGGCATGCGTCTCGCGCAGCTTCTGGACCAAGGTCTGATTGTCCTCGCGCAGCTCCGCCAGCATGTCCTGGGGCGTGACGAAATCGGCGTCGTTGTCGGCGATGCGCTGCAGCCGGGCGATGTGCCCGATGGAGCGCAGCGTCGTGCCGCCGATCTTGCGCACCCGCTCGCCGATGTCATCGGTGGAGGCGAGGATCTCCGCCGACTGGTCGTCGAACAGCAGGTGATAGTCGCGGAAGTGCGGCCCGCTCACGTGCCAGTGGAAGTTCTTGGTCTTGAGGAAGAGCGCGAACGTGTCCGCCAGCACGGCGTTGAGCGCGCCCTCGATGTCGCGGGCGGCGTTGGAGCCGATGTCGGTCGGGGTGGCGAGCGCCGCCTTGCGGCGGGTCTTGGCTTCGGAAGACGGCTTCTTGGCCATGTTGGCCGGTCCTTGTTCTGGAGGCCGCGGGAGAACGTCTTGCCCGTTCCCAAGTAGAGCGCGCGCGAACGCCGTCGACATGCGCGTCACGCATCGCTCCGCCCCGATCGCGCCGAATTCGTTAAGGGCCGTTGGCCTTCGTCCCGCGCCCGTGCTATCGACCCGCTCGTTTCCCCATGACAGCCCCGCGACAGGCTTCGCGACCGGAGAGTTCTGATGCGCCGCGCCGAGGTGACCCGGACGACCGCGGAGACCGACATTTCGCTCGCCCTCGACCTCGACGGCGCGGGCGAAAGCCGGATCTCCACCGGCGTCGGCTTCTTCGACCACATGCTGGAGCTGCTCTCCCGCCACGCCATGATCGATCTGGACGTGACGGCCAATGGCGACGTGCATGTGGACTTCCACCACACGGTGGAGGACGTCGGGATCGCGCTCGGCCAGGCGGTGCGCAAGGCCCTCGGCGACATGAAGGGCCTGACCCGCTACGCCGACGTGCACATGCCCATGGACGAGACGCTGACGCGCGTGGCGATCGACGTGTCCGGCCGGCCGTTCCTCGTCTGGCGCACGGCGTTCCCGGCGCAGAAGGTGGGTGAGTTCGACACCGAGCTGGTGCGCGAGTTCTTCCAGGCCTTCGCCACCCACGCCGCGGTGACGCTGCATGTGGAGACGCTCTACGGCGCCAACGCCCATCACATCGCCGAAAGCTGCTTCAAGGGTCTGGCGCGCGCGCTCAAGCTGGCGCTGGCGCTCGATCCCCGCGCCGGCGACCGCCTGCCCTCCACCAAGGGCCGCATCGGCGACTGACCGTAGAGGTTGCTTTCCAAATGCGCAGCGCGCCTGCAAATTCAACACTGGGTTGAAAAATCACGTTTTACGTGTGATCTGGCTGCCCCCGAGGTCCGCTTCATCTTGAACACCTGGCTCATCTACCAGCCCGCCGGCGACGAACGCTCGATCGAGCGCGCGGAAGGCTTCGTCACCTTCCGGGAAGGCTTCCACAAGATCGCCTTCCTCATGCCGGTCATCTGGCTCATCTGGCGCCGCTGCTGGCTGGCGCTGGCGCTCTACGTCGCGGTCGAGATCGCGCTGATGGCGGCCGCGGGCGCGCTCCGGATGGACGGCGGCCGCGCCATCCTGTTCGCGCTGCTGCCGAACCTCGCCGTCGGCTTCGAGGCGGCGTGGCTGCGCGCCCGCTCGCTGGAGCGGCGCGGTTACCGCTACGCCGGCTCCGTGCTCACCCGCTCCCGCGAGGAGGCGGAGATCCGCTTCTTCAGCGACTGGGCCGCGGAGGCCGAGACGCCGCCTGCGCCCCGCGCGCCGGCCGTCGCCCGTCCCTCGACGGCGCCCGCCGTGCTTGGCTTCTTCCCTGAGGCTGCGCGGTGACCATCGCGATCGTCGACTACGGCGCGGGCAACCTGCGCTCGGTGGAGAAGGCGCTGATCCGGGCCGGCGGCGCGGACGTGATCGTCACCGCCGACGCCGACCGGGTGGCGCGCGCCGACCGGGTGGTGCTGCCCGGCGACGGCGCCTTTCCCGACTGCCGCCGGGCGCTCGACAGCGCCTCCGGCCTCGGCGAGGCGCTGAACGAGGCGGTGCTGCGCCGCGGGCGGCCGTTCCTCGGCATCTGCATCGGCATGCAGCTTCTCGCCACCACCGGCGAGGAGCACGAGCCGACCGCGGGCCTCGACTGGATCCCCGGCCGCGTGGTTCACATCGAGCCGGGCGACGCGCGGCTGAAGGTGCCGCACATGGGCTGGAACACCCTGACCCGCCGCCGCGCCCATCCGCTGACCGACGATCTGGCCGTGGGCCCCGACGGCCTGCACGCTTACTTTCTCCACGCCTTCCATCTGAAGCCCGACGACGCCGACGACGTGGTGCTCTCCGCCGACTACGGCGGCGACGTGACCGCGCTGGTGGCGCGCGGCAACGTGGCGGGCGTGCAGTTCCATCCCGAGAAGAGCCAGACGCTCGGGCTGTCCCTTCTCGCGAGCTTCCTCAGGTGGCGTCCATGATCCTCTATCCCGCCATCGACCTGAAGGGCGGCTCGGTCGTGCGCCTCAAGGAAGGCGACATGGACCGCGCCACCGTCTACGGCGACGATCCCGGCGCGCAGGCCCGCGCCTTCGCCAAGGCCGGCTTCGAGTGGATCCACGTGGTGGACCTCGACGGCGCCTTCGCCGGCGCCAGCGTCAACGCCGAGGCGGTCGACGGCATCCTCGATCAGGCCGACGCGCCGGTGCAGCTCGGCGGCGGCATCCGCGACATGGCGGGCGTGGAGTCGTGGCTGGGGCGCGGCGTCGCCCGCGTCATCCTCGGCACCGCCGCAGTGCGCGACCCGGACTTCGTGAAGGCCGCGGCCAAGGCCCATCCGGGCCAGGTGGCGGTGGGCGTGGACGCCCGCGGCGGCCGCGTGGCGGTGGAGGGCTGGGCGGAGGTCTCCGACATGACCGTGCTCGATCTCGCCCGCCGCTTCGAGGACGCCGGCGTCGCCGCCCTCATCTACACCGACATTTCACGCGACGGGCTGCTGAAGGGGCTGAACCTCGAGTCCACCCGCGAACTCGCGGCGCAGGTCTCGATCCCGGTGATCGCTTCGGGCGGGCTCGCAGGCCTCGAGGACGTGCGCGCGCTGCTGCTCCCCGAGAACGCGGCCATCGCCGGCGCCATCACCGGCCGCGCGCTCTACGACGGCCGCCTCGACGCGCGCGAGGCCCTCGCGCTGGTCAGGGCCTCGCGCGCGGCGGCGTAACCCGCTAGCGTCGCCCCATCCTCGGCGTGCGACGCGGCCGTACGTCGCGCGCCGGCCCCTGACGTCGGCGCGTGTTGAGCCCCTGAATGACCATCGAGCCCGACACGGCGGACCCGGACCGCGACGCCCGCTTCATCCGAAGCGTGCTCGCGGCCTCCGAGGACTGCATCAAGATCCTCGACCTCACCGGCGCCCTGGTCTTCATGAGCGAAGGCGGACAGCGGGTGATGGAGGTCGACGACTTCGACCGCCTGCGCGGCTGCCACTGGCCGGACTTTTGGACCGGCCACGGCGGCGTTCACGCCACGGCGGCCGTCGCCGCGGCGCGGGAGGGGCGCAGCTACCGCTTTCAGGAGATGGCGAACACCGCCCGCGGCAATCCCCGCCACTGGGACGTGCAGGTGACGCCGATCTTCGGCGCGGACGGTCGGCCGGAATCCATCCTCTCGGTCTCCCGCGACGTCACCGCGCTGAAGGAGAGCGAGGAGCGCTACAAGCTGCTCGCCGCCGAGCTGCACCACCGCCTCAAGAACATGCTGGCGCTGACCCAGTCCGTGACCGCCCAGACGCTGCGCGCCGGCGGCGAGGCGCTGGCGCCCTACCGCGCCCGCATCGACGAGCGGCTGGTGGCGCTGGCGCGGGCGCAGGACATGCTGCTGTCCGCCGCCTCCGAGGCCCAGCTCGACGCGCTGGCGCGCAGCGTGCTGAAGCCCCACGATCTGGAGACCCGCATCATCGTCGACGGGCCGCCGGTGCGCCTGCGCGACCGGGCGGCGACCGCCATGACGCTCGCCATCCACGAGCTCGGCTCCAACGCCGCGAAATACGGCGCCCTGACCCGCGCCGAGGGCCGCGTCCGGCTGTCCTGGCGTTGCGAGGACGACGTCTTCCACATGGAGTGGCGCGAGACCGGAGGCCCGCCCGTGACGCCGCCGACCCGGCGGGGCTTCGGCTCGACGCTGATCGAGAGGACGCTGTCCGGCCAGCTCAACGGCCGGGCCGTGGTGGCCTTTCCGCCGGAGGGCGTCGTCGTGTCCGTCGAGGCGCCGCTCGACGCGCTGCTCGCGACGGAGTGATCTTTTCCGTGACGGGGCTGTCATGACCGCGCCGATCCGCCTATAGGACGGACACCGGAGCCCGAGCCGCTCCCCAGACGTTCCCGCGAGCCAACGGCGCCCCATGCTGAAGATCCGCGTCATCCCCTGCCTCGACGTCAAGGACGGCCGCGTCGTCAAGGGCGTCCAGTTCGTCGACCTGCGCGACGCGGGCGATCCCGTCGAGGCCGCGATCGCCTATGACGCCGCCGGCGCCGACGAGCTGTGTTTCCTCGACATCACCGCGAGCCACGAGGAGCGGGCGATCCTGCTCGACGTGGTGGCCCGCACCGCCGAGAACTGCTTCATGCCGGTGACGGTGGGCGGCGGCGTGCGGTCGGTGGAGGACGTGCGCGCGCTGATGCTGGCGGGCGCGGACAAGGTCTCCATCATGTCGGCGGCGGTGAACGACCGTTCGGTGGTGGCCCGCGCCGCGGACAAGTTCGGGGCGCAGGCGATCGTGGTGGCGGTGGACGCCAAGCTCGTGTCGCAGCCGGGCGAGGCCGACCGCTGGGAGGTGTTCACCCATGGCGGCCGCCGCCCGACCGGGCTCGACGCCGTGGCCTATGCGGCCGAGGTGGCGCGGCTCGGCGCCGGCGAGATCCTGCTCACCTCCATGGATCGGGACGGCGCCAAGGACGGCTACGATCTGGCGTTGACCCGCGCGGTCTCCGACGCGGTGCCGGTGCCGGTGGTCGCCTCCGGCGGGGTCGGAACCCCGGCCCACATGGTGGACGGCGTGCTGAAGGGCGGCGCGAGCGCGGTGCTCGCCGCCTCGATCTTCCATTTCGGCGAGTTCACCATCGGCGAAGCCAAGGCCGCCATGGCCGAGGCCGGCCTGCCCGTGCGGCTCGATCCGGCCGCCTGAGCGGCGTTCCCCCACAACACTCCGACGGAGCATGGCCCGCATGAGCGGTTTCTCCCTCGACGACCTCGCGGCCATCGTCGCCGCGCGCGCGGCCGCCACGGCCGAGACGTCCTACACCCGCTCGCTGATCGAAGCGGGACCGGCGCGGGTGGCGAAGAAGCTCGGCGAGGAGGGCGTGGAGGCGGCGCTCGCCACCGCGTCCGGCGCCAAGGTCGAACTCGTCGCGGAGGCCGCGGATGTGCTCTACCACCTGCTGGTGGCGCTGCGCGTGAGGGAGGTGCCGCTCTCCGACGTGATGGCGGAGCTCGAACGCCGGACCGCCCAGTCCGGCCTGCAGGAAAAAGCGTCGCGGACACGCTGATGGACGATCAACCGCGGACGCCGCCCCTTTCGCCCTACACCACGTTCTCGCGTGAAAGCTGGGCGAGGCTCCGCGCCGACACGCCGCTGACGCTGGACCCGGCCGATCTGGAGCGGCTGGGCTCGCTCAACGACCCCATCGACATGACCGAGGTGGAGCAGATCTATCTGCCGATCTCGCGCCTGCTCGCCTTCTACGTCACCGCCCGCCAGCAGCTGTTCCGCGCCACCCAGCGCTTCCTCGGCCACAGCGAGACCCGCGTGCCCTACGTCATCGCGGTGGCGGGCTCGGTCGCGGTCGGAAAATCCACCACCGCCCGCGTGCTGCGCGCGCTGCTCGCCCGCTGGCCCGCGACGCCGAAGGTGGACCTCGTCACCACCGACGGTTTCCTGCTGCCCAACGCCGCGCTCGCCCGCGAGGGGCTGATGTCGCGCAAAGGGTTTCCGGAGAGCTACGACGTGCAGGCGCTGCTGCGCTTCATCTCCGACATCAAGGCCGGCCGCCGCGGCGTGCGCGCCCCGGTCTACAGCCACCTCGTCTACGACGTGGTGAAGGGCGAGAACGTCACCATCGACCAGCCGGACATCGTCATCCTGGAGGGGTTGAACGTGCTCCAGACCGGCGACCGGCCCAAGAACGGCCGGGTGCAGCCCTTCGTGTCGGACTTCATCGACTTCGGCATCTATCTCGACGCCGACGAGCCGCTGCTGCACCGCTGGTACGTGGAGCGCTTCATGCGGCTGCGGGAGACCGCCTTCCGCGATCCCCAGTCCTATTTCCGCATCTTCGCCCAGGTCTCCAAACAGGAGGCGCTGGAGACGGCGGAGAAGCTGTGGTCCGACATCAACCTGCCGAACCTGCGCGAGAACATCCGCCCCACCCGCGCCCGCGCCGACCTGATCCTGCGCAAGGGCAAGAGCCACCGCATCGAGGAGGTGCGGCTGCGGAAGATCTGAGCGATTGCAAAGATGGGGCGATCGACGGCATCGGCAGCCGCCCAAGGCCCGCCTTCACGAATTAAATTGGTCCGTCGTTCGTTTTCCTGCCAGATAGTAGAATGTATTTGGCGTATTCGCTGCAAAAATCGAAACTGTCGCAACGCTCATGACGATAAAATAGATTCTTACGTCACTTGCGGCCCAAACAAATTTGGTCGTCACCTGCAGCGCGACCGATAAAACGGCCGCGACGGCTATCAGCGCCAACGACCGTGGGCTTGTAAACTGCAGCACTCCGAATGATGTCACCGCGAAAATCGTCGCGCATGTCGCCGCCCTGTCCACGCTTCCGGTGTACGCGCCGAGGCCACATATGGCGAGCAAGACGGGTAGCAATACTTTTCTCCATTTTGAGCCCTGAACGATATTTTTGAAATTGTAGAATGAATATGCAGAAATCATTGCAAAAAGAACAAGCGGCGTCAGCTCAGGATAAACGGACGATATGCGCTTCGCCGCGAACAGAGTGAGGATGGACGCAGAGACGTCCACCCATAAACCTTTGTACATCTCGCCATTACCCCCGTTTCGTTCGCCTTCCCGGAACACGGAGACGGACATGAGGTCGCTGAGTCAGCGCTCAGCCGCGCTCATGCGTGGAGGCGCCGCCAGCGAGGAGCCAGGCGGGGTCGAACCAGCGGTCGGCCGGGCCGTCATAGGGCAGCCGGTTGATGTCCCAGTGCCGGATGTACGGCGCGTAGGCGCCCCAGGCCACCGGCCCGCCGCCCACATAGACCACCCGGTCCGGGAACCGGGCCAGCACGTCGCGCGGGTCCATGCCGCGGTCGGTGATGAACAGCGTGCGGTCGCCGCGGGCGAAGTCCGGGATCGCCTCGATGGTCTTGCGGCCCGCGACCAGCACATGGCCGCGGGTGATGTCGAAGAAGCGCGCCACGTCGTCCACGAACGACTGCCGCGGATCGCCCTCCCAGGGCAGCACGCCGTTGAGGCCCATCTGGCCGCTGAGGCCGATGGCGCAGATCGAACGGACGTCGGGCATGGGCAGGCTCCTGTTGCGGTCGGCGCGAGCCGTAGCCCGATCCGCCCCGCGCGGTCAAAGCCCCGCGCGGGGCGCGGCTCAGGCCGTTCCGGTCGCGACCTTGGCCTCGTAGGCCGGCAGGTCGATCAGGCCCTTCTGCTCGGCGGCGCGCTGCTCGTCGTCCGGCAGCGCCTCCTGCAGGAAATCGAGCCGCTTCCATTCCGCGAGCGGCGCGGAGCCGTCCGCGGCCGGCACGTAGCGCGAGGTCTCCACCCGCTCGTGGCGGTGGACGTAGCGCGGGCAGTTCACCCAGGCCTTGTCCAGCGCCACCCGCACCACGCACTGGGCGCCCGGCCATTCGCCGAGCAGCGGGTCGTCGGTCGAGAGCGTCGCGACCCCTTGCGCCCGGAGGCGGTGCGGGGTCTCGAAATCGATGAACAGCAGCCCGACCTTGCCCTGCCCGTCGAGATTGCCGAAGGACAGAAACATGCCATTGCCGTCGAAGCCCGGAAACGCGATCGTCCGGGCGTCGAGCACGCGCACCAGGCCCTTCGGCCCGCCCTTGTAGGAGACGGAGGGCATGCCGTCCGGATCGACGGTCGAGAGGAAGAAGAAGTCGCGCGAGGCCACGAAGGCCTGATCGGCCTCGCTCAGGTCGTCGCGCACATGATGCTTGTCGAGGAAGTCGGCCAGCGGGCGTGAGCCGAAGGCCTCCTGCAGCGCGACGTGGCGGTCCGAATAGAGCGAGGACATGGTGCGTTTCTCCCGAAGCGTCGTTCGCCGTCTTTGGGGGCCACGAAGGCACGGCCGCGCGCGCCTGTCCATGGGGTCCGCGCGTCGGCGCCCTTGCGATCGGAGCGCAAAGGGCGTATATCCCGGCTCATCACTGACATCATCGACTGGCCTTGATCGAGGCTTTTCGAGGGTGGGTCCCGGCGGGGCCCGCTCCAAACCCGCTTAGACGCTCCAAGGATTTCATGACCGACGGCATCGCCACCGAGATCGACAGCCCCCTCGACGAACCCCGCCTCGTGACCGAGAGCGGCGTCGACGCGCGCGTGGCGGCGATCGTCGGGCCGGCGCTGATCGACCTCGGCTACCGTCTGGTGCGGGTGAAGTCGTCGGGGCGCGACGGCTACACCCTGCAGATCATGGTGGAGCGGTCCGACGGCACCTTCACGGTCGACGACTGCGAGGTCGCGTCCAAGGCGATCTCGCCGGTGCTCGACGTGGAGGACCCGATCGACCGGGCCTACAATCTGGAGGTCTCCTCCCCCGGCATCGATCGGCCGCTGGTGCGCGTGTCCGATTTCGCGCGCTGGGCCGGCCATCTCGCCAAGGTGGAGATGGAGGTTCCGGTGGACGGACGCCGCCGCTTCAAGGGCGTGCTGGAGGGCGTGGACGGCGATCTGGCGCGGCTGCGCCGCGACGATCCGGCCAAGGACGAGCCCGCCACCGTGCGGCTGCCCATCGCCGACGTGGCGGAAGCCCGGCTGATCCTCACCGACGAGCTGATCCGCGAGGCGCTGCGCCGGGCCAAGGCCGCCGGCCGCGCGCCCGACGACGCCGAGGATGGCGCCGACCTGACGGACGACGGCGCGGAGCCCGCCTCCGCCGCCGATGACGAGACCGCCGCCGCGCCCGAGGGCGCGCGGCCGCCCCGCCGCTGGAGCGGCGCAAAAGGGGGAGCCGGAAAGGCCGCCCCCAAGGCACGGAGGTAAACCCCAATGGCGAGCGCCAACCGGCTCGAGCTTCTCCAGATCGCTGAGGCCGTCGCCCGCGAGAAGGTCATCGACAAGGGCATCGTGCTCGAGGCGATGGAGGACGCGATCCAGAAGGCCGCCCGGTCCCGCTATGGGCTGGAGACCGAGATCCGCGCCGAGATCCATCCCAAGACCGGCGAGATCCGCCTGTCGCGGCTGATGCTCGTCGTCGACGCCGTGGACAACGACAACATCGAGATCTCCCTCGACGACGCCCGCAAGCGCAACCCGGCGGCCCAGGCCGGCGACTACATCGCCGACACCCTGCCGCCGTTCGACTTCGGCCGCATCGCCGCCCAGTCCGCCAAGCAGGTGATCGTGCAGAAGGTGCGCGACGCCGAGCGCGACCGCCAGTACCAGGAGTACAAGGACCGCATCGGCGACATCGTCAACGGCCTGGTGAAGCGCGTCGAATACGGCAACGTCATCGTGGACCTCGGCCGCGGCGAGGCCATCGTGCGCCGCGACGAGCTGCTGCCGCGCGAGCAGTTCCGCCCCGGCGACCGCGTGCGCGCCTATGTTTACGACGTGCGCCGCGAGCCGCGCGGCCCGCAGATCTTCCTGTCGCGCACCCATCCGCAGTTCATGGCGAAGCTGTTCGCCCAGGAAGTGCCGGAAATCTACGACGGCGTCATCGAGGTGAAGGCCGTGGCCCGCGATCCGGGCTCCCGCGCCAAGATCGCCGTGATCTCCCGCGACGGCTCCATCGACCCCGTGGGCGCCTGCGTCGGCATGCGCGGCTCGCGCGTGCAGGCCGTGGTGCAGGAGCTGCAGGGCGAGAAGATCGACATCATTCCCTGGTCCACCGACAACGCCACCTTCATCGTCAACGCGCTGCAGCCGGCCGAGGTGGTGAAGGTCGTTCTCGACGAGGACACCAACAAGATCGAAGTGGTGGTGCCGGACGACCAGCTGTCGCTGGCCATCGGCCGCCGCGGCCAGAACGTGCGCCTCGCCTCCCAGCTCACCGGCTGGGACATCGACATCATGACCGAGGCCGAGGAGAGCGAGCGCCGTCAGAAGGAGTTCCAGACCCGCTCGCAGGAGTTCATGGCCGCGCTCGACGTGGACGAGACGCTCGGCCAGCTGCTGGCGGCCGAAGGCTTCGTCTCCGTCGAGGAGATCGCCTATGTGGACATCTCCGAGCTGGCCTCGATCGAGGGCTTCGACGACGACACCGCGCAGGAGATCCAGAACCGCGCGCTCGACTATCTGGCCCGCATTGAGGCCGAGCATGACGCCCGGCGCGTCGAGCTCGGCGTCGAGGACGCCCTGCGCGAGGTGCCGGGGGTGACGACCGCCATGCTGGTCGCCTTCGGCGAGCACGACATCAAGACGGTCGAGGATCTGGCGGGCTGCGCCACCGACGACCTGATCGGCTGGATCGACCGCAGCGGTCCCGAGCCCCGCCGCGAGAGCGGCGCGCTGGACGGCTTCGACGTCTCCCGCGACGAGGCCGAGTCCATGGTCATGCAGGCCCGCGTCAAGGCGGGCTGGATCGACGAGGCCGACCTCGCCGCGCCCGAGGAGGAGGCCGTGGCGGCCGACGAGACGGCCGAGGCGGAGCCGGCGCGGGTCTGACGGCGCGTTCCATGGCGGGCGACCGCGAGGACGACCGCGCCGCGCCCGAGCGCACCTGCGTCGCGACGCGCGCGACGCGGCCCGTGGACGAGCTCATCCGCTTCGTCCGCGCGCCGGACGGCGCCGTGGTTCCCGACCTGAAGCGCGAGCTTCCCGGGCGGGGCGTGTGGGTGACGGCGGAGGCCGAGGCGGTGCGCCTTGCGGTGAAACGCAAGGCCTTCGCCCGCGGCTTCAAGGATCAGGCAAGCGTCGATCCCGCGATCGACGCCGTGGTTGACGGGCTTCTCGAGCGCCAGGCGCTCGCGATGCTCGGCTTCGCCCAGAAGGCGGGGCGTGTGATCTGCGGTTTCGCCAAGGTGGAGGCGGCTTTCGTCAAGGAGCCCGTCGTCGCCCTGGTCGAAGCCGAAGACGGGAGCGCCGATGGCGCCCGCAAGTTGCGGCAGGCGCTGACGCGGCTGAACAAGCTGTCGTCGGTGCGTGTCATGAAGTTGTTTCGTTCCGGCCAATTGGACTTGGCGTTGGGGCGGATGAATGTGGTACATGCAGCGCTGCTCGCAGGCCCCGTCAGCGCCGCCTTCCTCGCGCGATGCGACCAGCTCGCGCGCTATCGAGGCGTGAAGGCAGAAGGGTCCGTCTCCGCGAAGGCCGCGGAGACGATGGGTGATGGGTCAGGCGAGCCGCCTGCAGGAACGGACAGGGCATGACGGACACGAAGAATACCGGCGACAAGACGCTCACCGCATCTCCGAAGACGCTCACCTTGAAGCGTCCCTCGGAGTCGGGCGTCGTGCGCCAGAGCTTCAGCCACGGGCGCACGAACGCCGTTGTGGTTGAGAAGGTGAAGCGCCGCACGGTCACCCCGGGCGACGCCAAGAGCGCAGCCGCAGCCCCCTCCGCCCCGTCCCAGGCCGCGGCGCCCGCCCGGCCCGCCGCGCCGCAGCAG
>NZ_JBHTMX010000055.1:0-17305 GCF_042679725.1 Methylopila musalis | reverse complement strand
AGCGAGGCGCCCTCGAGCGCGCCGGCCACCAGCGCGTCGAACCCGGCCTCGTCCTCGCCGACGGTCGCGAGCGGGCGCAGCGAGGGCGACGGCGCGACCGTCGGACTGGGATCGAGCGCGATCGGCGCCTCGTCCGCCTGCGGGAACTCGCTGACGCCGACGATGGGCGCGCTGCGCTTCGCCACCGCGGCGTCGCGCGCGGTGCGGCTCGCCAGCAGCCGGTCCTGCCACGCGCCGCTGGTGATCGCCGCGAGGAAGCCGCCTTCGGCCTCCACCGTGCGGAACGTCTCCCAGCCGGCGGCGGCCAGATCGTCGGTGTAGGCCTCGATCGCGCCGGCGCCCGCGGCCGGATCGGCGACGCGGTGGGCGTTGGTCTCTTCCAAGATGATCGCCTGGGCGTTGCGGGCGATGCGGCGGGCGTCGGCGTTCACGCCGCCGAGCGCCTCGGTGAAGGGCAGCACCACGATCGAATCGGCGCCGCCGACGCCGGCCGCGAAGGCGGCGATGGTGGAGCGCACCATGTTGGTGTGGGCGTCGCGCCGGGTCAGCATGCGGCGCGAGGTTTCGGCGTGGATGTGGACCGGCGCGTCGGGCAGGCCCGCCTCCCGCCGCCACGCGGCCCAGAGCAGGCGCGCGGCGCGCAGCTTGGCGATGGTCGAGAACTGCTCCGCGTCGCAGGCGAAGGCGAAGGACACCGCGTCCGCCGCCACGTCGAGCGGCAGGCCGGCGGAAACGAGCCCCCGCACCTGCTCGGTGGCGGAGGCGAGCGCGGCGGCGAGCTCCTGCGCCTCGGTCGCGCCGGCGTCGTGATGCGCCCGCACGTCCACAGACAGGGCCGGACTGGTGAAGCCGCGGCGGCGCAGGCCGGCGATCCCGCCAGCGAGCCGGGCGGACATCTCCTCCCAGCCGCACGGCAGCGCGCCGGTGCGCACCAGATCGCGCAGCAGGTCCGCGCCGAACAGCACGAAGACGGAGGCCGGATCGAGCTTGCGGCGCTCCACCAGCGCGGTGACGAGCGCGGCGGCGGCGCGGCCGTGGAACGGGGGCAGCTCCAGACGGAGCGGCGCGAGGTCCAGCAGCACGCCGTCGAGCGCGCGGTCCAGCCGATCGAGCGTGTCGGCCACGAGGCCGCGGGTCTCGCCCGGCCCTGCGAGCACCAGCGACAGGCCGGAGGCGCCGTTGTTCAGATCCTCGAGCGCCTGCGCGTTCGCGGCCTCCGGATCGGCGATGTCGATGACGGTCATGGCGGTCCAGCGCGCGCCGGCCGGGCGGCCGGCCACGACGCGGGCCGGCGTGCGCTCCAGCAGCGCGTTCACCGTCACGCCGTCCATGGTGCGGCGCCGGATGACCGGCTCGAGCGGACGGCCCTTCAGCGCGGCTTCCGCCGCCTTAAGCCAGTCCTCCCGCGTCGCGGTCGCGAAATCGGCGGCGAAGGCGGTCGCCGCGGGGCTCGTCATAGGTTCCGTCGTCATTCGGCTCTCGCTCGGGCAGGCGGCGAACCTGCCACAGGCCATCCTTCACCACCATCATGGACATTGGAACAAGTCGAGCGCGGGGCGAAACGGCCACGCGCGCCAACCCGCGCCGGCCGGAACGGCCGCGCGTCCACGCCATAATGCGCCGCAGCATTTGGAGCAGGATCGCCGGGCCGCCGACACCCGTCAGATAGTCTATGCGCCGAAGCGCCGAGCCTTGACCGCTTCAGAACGAGACGCCGAGGCGCCCCCGCCCGGCGTGGGTGGCGAAGCCGTCGCGGGAGCCGTAGTCGTAGCTGAACTTGAGGTCGACGCCCTTGGCGAGCTCCGTGCCGAGGCCGAGCCCGCCCACCACGCCGCGGCCGTTGGGCGCCCCGCTCCACGAGGCGCGGACGCTGTCGCCCGCAAGGCCGGACGCCTTCAGCGGGGTGGAGTCGAAGGCCAGCATCTCGTCCGCGCCCACGAAGGCCTCGACGTTCAGGTCATGGTGGGCGTCGAGCTTGAAGCTGCGCGCGGCCTTGAGACGGAACGAGCCGATGGCCGCCTGCGCCAGCCGCGAGCGATAGGCGAAGGCGTTGGCGCCGCCGCGCTCCCGATAGGCCGACAGCGCGTTGGCGTAGAGCCCGACGCCGATCGACGGCGACACCTTGACCCCGCGCACGGTGACGTCGCCGCCCGCCTGCGCCGCCGCCCGGAGGTTGCGGCTGATGGCCCGGCCGTGGACCCGCGCGTCCTCCGGCCCGCGATCGATGGCGCGGAAGCCCACCACCGAGCCGCCGAACAGCAGCTTGGCGAAGGCCGAGCCCCGCTCCACCCGGCCGTAGACGTCCACATGCTGGGACAGCGTGCCGCCGGACAGATCGCCGGAGGACATGGAGCCCGCGCCCATGGCGGTCATGGCGCCCAGCACCACGCCCTCGCCGATGTCGCGGTCGATCCCGACGCGAAGCTGCGAGGTGCCGCCGCCATAGCCGAGGCGCTCGCCCCGCTCCGCCTGTCCGAACGAGGCGCCGCCCACGTCCACGAAGGTCTTGGCCTGCTTGACGACCACGCCCTTCTCCTTGCGGTCGGCGTCCAGCCGGCTGAAGGCGGCCTCCGCCTCGGACTGGGCCAGGAACACGCCCGTCTCCACCAGCGCCTGGGTGGCGCGAAGGTCGTCGGCCGCGGCCGGCGCGGCGCACAGCGCCAGCGTCACGCCGAGCGTGAGCCCGGCGCGGGACAAGGTCCGCGATGTCATGTCGTCTCTCCGAAAGTCCGGCCGCCGGCCCGCACGACGCGGCGGCACGTCAGTTTCGAAGTCGCAATATGAACGTTCGTTCAGCTTCGCGCGACCCGGCGGGAGTCACGAAGGCGTCAGGCGGTATTTAGGGAAGGACTCTCTTACGACTGAAGTCGCAGGCCTTTTCGCGCCCGGCCGCGCTCAGCGCAGGCCAGCCTTGCGCGAGACTCAAGGCCGGAAACGCCCGTGGAGGACGTGAAAACGGGCGAACGGCGCCGGCGAGTCGGAGGCGCGCGCCGGGCGAGGCGGCTTCCCCGGCGCGCGTCAGCCGGCCAGCGCGGCCAGAATGCGGACCCAGGAGCGGGTTCCGCGCCGGAAGCTGTCGAGGTCGTATTTTTCGTTCGGCGAGTGGATGCGGTCGTCGTCGAGCGCGAAGCCGATCAGCAGCGTGTCGAGCCCGAGCAGGCGCTTGAAGTCGCCGACCACGGGGATCGAGCCGCCGGAGCCGATGGTGACCGCCTCCACGCGCCACTCGTCGGCGAGCGCGGCCCGCGCCGTGGCGAGCGCCGGGCTGTCGAACGGCAACTGGATGGCGCGGGAGCCCTTGTGGCCCTCGAACACGACCTCGCAATCCACCGGCAGCCGCCCGCGCACATAGGCCCGGAACGCCTGCTTCACCTTGGCCGGGTCCTGATCGCCCACCAGCCGGAACGAGATCTTGGCGTGGGCCTCGGCCGGGATCACCGTCTTGGCGCCCGCCCCCGTGTACCCGCCCCAGAAGCCGTTCACGTCGCAGGTGGGACGCGACTGGATCTGCTCGATGATCATGCGGTCGCGCTCGCCGGCGGGCTCCGACAGGCCGATCGGCTTGAGGAAGGCGTCGGCGTCGAGGCCGAGCGAGCGCCACTGCTCCCGCACCTCCGCCGGCGTTTCGGCGACGCCGTCGTAGAAGCCCGGCAGCGTCACGCGGCCGTCGGCGTCGTGGAGCCCCGCGACGATGTCCGCCACCACATGCAGCGGATTGCGCGCCGCGCCGCCGTAGAGGCCGGAATGCAGGTCGCGATCGGCGGCCCGCACCGTGATCTCCTCATAGACGAGGCCCCGGAGCGACGAGGTGATGGCGGGGCGCCCCGCCGCCCACATGGCGGTGTCGCAGACCAGCGCCACGTCGGCGCCGAGCTCGTCCTTCGCTTCATCCAGGAAGGCCGGCAGGTTGATGGAGCCGCACTCCTCCTCGCCCTCCAGCAGCACCGTGACGCCCACCGGCAGGTCGCCCGTGGCCGCGATCCAGGCGCGGCAGGCCTCCAGGAAGGTCATGACCTGGCCCTTGTCGTCGCTCGCGCCGCGCGCGACCACCGCCTTGCGCCCGTCGGTCAGCGTCGCGATGCGCGGCTCGAACGGCGGCGTCTCCCATTTGTCGAGCGGGTCCACCGGCTGCACGTCGTAATGGCCGTAGAACAGCACATGCGGCGCGCCGGGCTTCGGCCGGGTGGCGAGCACCACCGGGTGGCCCGGCGTCTCGCGCAGGGCGGCCGAAAACCCGATCTCCACCAGATCGCGCCGCAGCCAGTCCGCCGCCTCCCGGCAGCCGGTCCGGTGCTCGGGATCGGTGGAGACGGACGGGATCTTCAGCAGCGCGAACAGGCGCTCGAGGCTCGGGTCCAGCGCCGCGTCGGCGGCGGCGAGAGCGCGGTCGAGATCGGACATGAGAGACATTCCTTCGAGCGGGCGCCGGCGGCGATGACGCGACCGGCCACGCGATCCGTCAGGCGAGATCGGTGCGGGCGAAATCCTCGCCCTTGTACAGCAGACGCGCGCCATGCGCTCTGGCGCAGGCGTAGGCGAAGCAGTCGCCCATGTTGAGCTGGGCCGGATGCCCCGTGCCCTTGCCGTAGCGGAGATGGGCGTCGATCGCGAGGCGCGCGGTTTCGGCGTCGATCGGAACGACGGCGACCTCGTACCCGCGAAGAAACGCCTCCAGAAGATCGCGCGCCTTTGACACCGGCACGCCGTTTCGACGGGCGATCGCCAGCGACGATTCGTAGATGGCGACCGCGGATGTGAGGGTCTGGTCGGGACCCGCCTCCAGAACAGTAAGAAAGGCGTCCGCCTCCTGTTCGGACGACACGATCGCCGTCAACGCCGACGCGTCTATGAACACGGCGTCGCTATTCATCATTCAGCGAGTCGTAAAACGCCTTGTCCGCGGCAAGCCCGGTCGAAGGATGCTTTTTCATCTCCTCCCATATGGGACGCAGCCGCTCGCGCAGATCGGCTTTCCGCCCGGCCGGATCAAAAGCCTTCAGCTCCGCCTCGCACGCCGCCCGGATGGTCTCGGTCAGGCTCGTGCCCTTGGCGGCCGCCAGTTCGCGCACCACCCGGTCGGTCTCCGGGTCCCTCACATGAAACGCCATGACGTCTACACTCCGCTCAGCTCTATCTAGATCGTGCGGGCGCGGCGTTCAATTCACCTCTTGAGCAGGCTGCCCAGCACGCCGCGCACCACCGAACGGCCGATGGAGGAGCCGGCGGAGCCCGCGATCGACTTGCCGATCTGGGCGGCGATGTTGCCGGCGGTCTGGTTGACCACGGTGCGCGTGACGTCGCGGGCGATGGTCTGGGTCGGCGTCAGCGTCTTGCCGCGCCCGGAGCCGGTGCCGAAGATGCTGTCGAACAGGCCGCCGAAGCCGCCGGCCTCCGCCTCGGCCGGGGCCTGCTGGGCCATGGCGGTCTCCTGCGCCTTCTTCTGCAGCAGCTCGTAGGCCGACTCGCGGTCGACCGTCTCGTCATACTTGCCCGCGACGGCGGAGGTGCGGATGCGCTCCTGCCGCTCCTGCGCGGTGAGCGGCCCGATGCGCGCCACCGGCGGGCGGATCAGCGTGCGCTCCACCATGGAGGGCACGCCCTTGCCCTCCAGCATGGAGACCAGCGCCTCGCCGACGCCGAGTTCGGTGATCACCTGCGCGGTCTTGATGTTGGGGTTGGGCCGGAAGGTCTCGGCCGCCGCCCGCACCGCCTTCTGCTCCCGGGGGGTGAAGGCGCGCAGCGCGTGCTGCACCCGGTTGCCGAGCTGGCCCGCCACCTCCTCCGGCACGTCGATCGGGTTCTGCGTCACGAAATAGACGCCGACGCCCTTGGAGCGGATCAGGCGCACCACCTGCTCCACCTTCTCGATCAGCGCCTTGGGCGCCTCGTCGAACAGCAGATGCGCCTCGTCGAAGAAGAACACCAGCTTCGGCCGGTCGAGATCGCCCACCTCGGGAAGGGTCTCGAACAGCTCCGACAGCAGCCACAGCAGGAAGGTGGCGTAGAGCCTGGGGCTCGCCATCAGCCGGTCGGCGGCGAGGATGTTGATCACGCCCCGGCCGTCGCGGGTGGTGCGCATGATGTCGGCGAGCTCCAGCGCCGGCTCGCCGAAGAACTTGTCGCCGCCCTGGCTCTCCAGCACCAGAAGCTGGCGCTGCACCGCGCCAACCGTCGCCTTGGCCACGTTGCCGTATTTGGTGGTGAGCGTCGCCGCGTTCTCGGCCACGTAGACCAGCAGCGCCTGCAGGTCCTTCAGGTCCAGCAGCAGCAGGCCCTGCTCGTCCGCCACCCGGAACACGATGTTGAGCACGCCCTCCTGCGTCGGGTTCAGGTTCATCAGCCGCGCCAGCAGCAGCGGCCCCATCTCCGACACCGTGGCGCGGATCGGGTGGCCCTGCTCGCCGAACAGATCCCAGAAGATCACCGGGAACTGGTCGTTGACGTAAGGCGCAAGCCCCACCTCCTCGGCGCGCTTCAGCAGGAAGTCCTTGGGCTCGCCCTTGGCCGCGACGCCGGACAGGTCGCCCTTGATGTCGGCGGCGAAGACCGAGACGCCCGCGTCCGAAAAGCCCTCCGCCAGCGCCTGCAGCGTCACGGTCTTGCCGGTGCCGGTGGCGCCGGTGACGAGGCCGTGGCGGTTGCCGAACTTCAGCTCGAGATACTCATGGCCGAGCGGCTTATGGTCGGCGTCCACGCTGGCGCCCACGAAAATCCTGCCGTCCTGAAGCACGCCGCCGGTCTCGGTCATCGCCAGACATCCTTCGCCACATGAGTCGCGCGCGGGAGCGACTCTCAACCCGCGCCGGTCGGCGACCGTGCCACGCCCGGCGTCCCAAAAAAAGACGGCCAACGGTGGGAGCGGCGCGCGCCTCTTAAGAGCGGCGCGCCTCTTCCTTGTCCCGGCCTTGAGCCGGGACCCAGAAACGTCATCGCATCAGAACGAACCGCCGCCCGCGTCCGTCGCGTCTTACTTGAGAGTTCAGTGGTTCTGGGTCCCGGCTCAAGGCCGGGACAAGGAAGAGCTGGCGCCCTCAGGGAGCGGGCGCCTTCGCCGTTGCGCCGGGCGCGAGAACGATATAAAGACATGTTTATGTCTTTTATCGCCTCATCCCAGCCGATCGGCTTCGACGACGCTCTCGCCGGCCTGCGCGCCGCGGCGGAGCCGACGCGGCTGCGCGTGCTGGCGCTGCTGGCGGACGGCGAGCTGACGGTGTCCGACCTGACCGACATCCTCGGCCAGAGCCAGCCGCGCATCTCGCGCCATCTCAAGCTGCTGGTGGAGGCCGGGCTGGTGGAGCGGCGGCGCGAGGGGGCGTGGGCGTTCTTCGCGCTGTCCGAGCGGCCGACGCTGCGGGCGGCGCTGACCGCCTCGCTGGCGCGCCTCGACGCCGCCGATCCGGTGCTGGTTCAGGACCGGGAGCGGCTCGCCCACGCCCGCGCGGTCCATCAGGAGGCCGCCGACCGCTATTTCAGCGCGCAGGCGACCCATTGGGACGGCGTGCGCAGCCTGCATGTGGCGGAGAGCGCGGTGGAGCGCGCGCTGCTCGACGCGCTGGGCGACCGGCGGGTCGAGGCGGCGCTCGACATCGGCACCGGCACCGGCCGGATGCTGGAGCTGCTGAGCCCGCTCGCGAACCGGGTGGTGGGCGTGGATTCGAACCGGGACATGCTGTCGGTCGCCCGCGCCAATCTGGCCCGCGCCGGCGTCGTGAACGCGCAGGTGCGGCAGGGCGACGTCTACGCGCTGCCCACGCCCCGCGACAGCTTCGATCTGGTGGTGCTGCATCAGGTGCTGCACTTCCTCGACGACGGCGCGCGGGCGCTGAAGGAGGCGGCGCGCGCGCTCAGCCCCGGCGGGCGCCTGCTGGTGGTGGATTTCGCGCCCCACGGCATCGAGGCCCTGCGCGAGGACCACGCCCACCGCCGCCTCGGCTTCTCGCCCGACACCATGGCCGAGGGGCTCGCCGCCGCCGGCCACGACCTGACCGCCCGGCGCGATCTGCCGCCGCCGGACGGCGCGGCCGACAAGCTCACCGTTTCGCTGTGGCTGGCGCGCGATCCCCGGATCGTGGCCGACGCGGCGCCCCTGTCCTCGACCTTCGAGGTGGCTTGATGCCCAACCCCCGCCTGTCCCGCGCCGCCCGCCGGCCGATCCGCGTCTCGTTCGAGTTCTTCCCGCCCAAGACCCCGGAGATGGAGGCCGCGCTGTGGCGCGCGGTGGAGCGGCTGGTCCCGCTCGACCCCACCTTCATGTCCGTGACCTACGGCGCCGGCGGCTCCACCCGCGAGCGCACCCACGCCACCGTCGCCCGCATGGTGCAGGAGACCCACGTGCCGCCGGCGGCGCATCTCACCTGCGTCTCCGCCACCAAGGCGGAGGTGGACGCGGTGGTGGACAGCTACCGGGAGGCCGGCGTGCGCCACATCGTGGCGCTGCGCGGCGATCCGGCCGGCGGCGTGGGCTCGACCTTCGAGCCCCATCCGGGCGGCTACGCCTCCACCGCCGAGCTGGTGGCCGGCATCCGAAGCCGCGCGCCCGAGATCGAGATTTCCGTGTCGGCCTATCCGGAGAAGCACCCGGAAAGCCCGACCGTCGAGGCGGATTTCGACACGCTGAAGGCCAAGGTGGACGCCGGCGCCACCCGCGCCATCACCCAGTTCTTCTTCGACAACAACCACTACCTGCGCTACGTCGACCAAGCGCGGGCGCGGGGCATCCACATCCCGATCGTGCCGGGCATCGTGGCGGTGTCGAACTTCCGCCAGACCGCGAACTTCGCCGCCAAGGCCGGCGCCTCGGTGCCGGACTGGTTCGCCGCCCGCTTCGAGGGGCTGGAGAACGATCCCCAGACCCGCCAGCTCATCGCCGCGGCCGTGGCCGCCGAACAGGCGCTCGATCTCGTGGATCATGGGGTGAAGGACTTCCACTTCTACACCATGAACAAGGCCGATCTGGTCTACGCCGTGTGCCACCTGCTCGGCCTGCGGCCGCACGGAACCGCGGCGGGAGCGGTCGCGGCGTGAGGATCACGCTCGGCGACATCCGTCGGATCCGCGCCGAGATGGACGGACCCATGGACCTGTGGTCGAACGACACCCGTGAAATTATGGCGCAGGCCCACGATATGATCGTGTTCGAGGATCGACTGCTCGACGCGCGCGCGGCCCACCCGTCGCCGCGCTCGATCAGGGAGCTTCGGAAGCTTCTCGCCTCGATCGAGAACGAAGGAACGCCGTCATGACCGACACCGAAACCACGATCCGGAGGCTCGCCGCCGAGCGCATCCTCGTGCTGGACGGCGCCATGGGCACCATGATCCAGCAGCGCAAGTTTTCGGAAGCCGACTTCCGCGCGGAGCGCTTCAAGGACTGGGGTCACGACCTCAAGGGCAACAACGACCTGCTGATCCTGACGCAACCGGACGCCATCCGCGAGATTCACCTCGAGTATTTCCGCGCGGGCGCCGACATCGTCGAGACCAACACGTTCTCGTCCACCACCATCGCCCAGGCCGACTACGGCATGGAGGCGCTGGCCTATGAGCTGAACGTGGAGGGCGCGAAGCTCGCCCGGCAGGCCGCCGACATCGCGCAAGAAGAGGACGGCCGTCCGCGCTTCGTGGCCGGCGCCATCGGCCCGACCAACCGCACCGCCTCGATCTCGCCGGACGTGAACAATCCGGGCTTCCGCGCCGTCACCTTCGACGATCTGGCGACCGCCTATGGCGAGGCCGCCCGCGGCCTGATCGACGGCGGCGCCGACCTGATCCTGATCGAGACCATCTTTGACACGCTGAACGCCAAGGCCGCGGTGTTCGCGATCGAGGAGCTTTACGCCGAGCTCGGCCGCCGGCTGCCGGTCATGATCTCCGGCACCATCACCGACCTGTCGGGCCGCACGCTGTCCGGCCAGACGCCGACCGCGTTCTGGAACGCGCTCAGCCACGCGCGGCCCATCTCGATCGGCCTCAACTGCGCGCTCGGCGCCAAGGAGATGCGCGCCCACATCGCGGAGCTGTCGCGGGTGGCGGACACGCTGATCTGCGCCTATCCCAACGCCGGCCTGCCGAACGAGTTCGGGCTCTACGACGAGAGCCCGGAGGCCATGGCGGAGCTGGTGGGCGAGTTCGCCGACGCCGGCCTCGTCAACATCGTCGGCGGCTGCTGCGGCACCACGCCGGCGCACATCGGCGCCATCGCGAAGGCGGTCGCCGGCAAGACGCCGCGCCATGTCCCCGCGATCACGCCGCGGATGCGCCTGTCCGGCCTCGAGCCGTTCGAGCTGGTGGCGTGAGCGCGACGCCCTCCCCTCGTCCCGGCCGTGAGCCGGGACCCGCAAACGGCGCGCGCGCCGACGATGGCGGCGCCGCGCGCCGCCGATCCGAACTCCTGACCACGACGGACGCCCCATGACCTCCGCCGCCTCCCGCTTCGTCAATGTCGGCGAGCGCACCAACGTCACCGGCTCCGCCAAGTTCCGGAAGCTGATCACCAACGGCGACTACGCCGCCGCGCTCGACGTGGCGCGGGAGCAGGTGGAGAACGGCGCCCAGATCCTGGACGTCAACATGGACGAGGGCCTGCTCGACAGCGAGAAGGCCATGACGGAGTTCCTGAACCTCGTCGCCTCGGAGCCGGACATCGCCCGCGTGCCGGTGATGATCGACTCATCCAAGTGGTCGGTGATTGAGGCCGGCCTGAAATGCGTGCAGGGCAAGCCGATCGTGAACTCGATCTCGCTGAAGGAAGGCGAGGAGGCGTTCCTGTTCTACGCCCGCAAGGTGCGCGCCTACGGCGCCGCCGTGGTGGTGATGGCCTTCGACGAGCAGGGCCAGGCGGACACCTTCGCCCGCAAGACCGAGATCTGCGGCCGGGCCTACAAGGTTCTCACCGAGCAGGTGGGCTTCCCGCCGGAAGACATCGTGTTCGACCCGAACGTGTTCGCGGTGGCGACCGGCATCGAAGAGCACGCCAACTACGGCGTGGACTTCATCGAGGCCACGCGCTGGATCCGCGAGAACCTGCCCCACGCCCACATCTCGGGCGGCGTCTCCAACCTGAGCTTCGCCTTCCGCGGCAACGAGCCGGTGCGCGCGGCGATGCATTCGGTGTTCCTGTACCACGCCATAGCCGCGGGCATGGACATGGGCATCGTCAACGCCGGCGCCCTGCCGGTCTATGACGACATCGACCCGGAGCTGCGCGAGCTCGCCGAGGACGTGGTGCTGAACCGCCGCGCCGACGCCACCGACCGGCTGCTGGCCGCCGCCGACCGCTTCAAGGGCGGCAAGGCCGAGGCGCGGGTGGTCGACGTCAAGTGGCGCGACCAGCCGGTGGAGAAGCGGCTGGAGCACGCGCTGGTCCACGGCGTGACCGAATTCATCGAGGCCGACACCGAGGAGGCGCGCCAGAAGGCCGAGCGCCCGCTGCACGTCATCGAAGGCCCGCTGATGGCCGGCATGAACGTGGTCGGCGACCTGTTCGGCTCCGGCAAGATGTTCCTGCCGCAGGTGGTGAAGTCCGCCCGCGTCATGAAGCAGGCGGTCGCCTATCTGATGCCCTTCATGGAGGAGGAGAAGCGCCTCAACGGCGGCTCCGAGCGCTCCTCCGCCGGCAAGATCCTGATGGCGACGGTGAAGGGCGACGTCCACGACATCGGCAAGAACATCGTCGGCGTCGTGCTCCAGTGCAACAATTACGAGGTGATCGACCTCGGCGTGATGGTGCCGGTGCAGAAGATCATCGCCGCCGCCCGCGAGCATGAGGTGGACGTGATCGGCCTGTCCGGCCTCATCACCCCCTCGCTCGACGAGATGGTGACGGTGGCCTCCGAGCTGGAGCGCGAGGGCTTCGACGTGCCGCTGCTGATCGGCGGCGCCACCACGTCCAAGATCCACACCGCGGTGAAGATCCACCCGGCCTATGCGCGCGGCCAGGCGGTCTACGTGCTGGACGCGAGCCGCGCCGTCGGCGTGGTGTCGCAGCTGCTCTCCAACGACAACAAAGCCGGCTATGTGGCCGGCATCCAGGCCGACTACGCCCGCCTCGCCGAGCAGCACGCCCGCGCGCAGGAGGACAAGGCCCGCGCGCCGATCGCGACCGCCCGCGCCAACCGCATGGCGCTCGACCTGTCGAAGGTGCAGCCGAAGCCGTCCTTCCTCGGCACGAAGGTGCTGACGAGCATCCCGCTCGACACCCTGATCCCCTACATCGACTGGACGCCGTTCTTCTCCACCTGGGAGCTGCGCGGCCGCTTCCCCGACATTCTGAACGACGAGAAGCAGGGCGAGGCCGCCCGCAGCCTCTACGACGACGCCACCGCCATGCTGCGCCAGATGGCGGAGGAGAAGTGGCTGGAGGCCCGCGCCGTGATCGGCTTCTGGCCCGCCGCCGCCCGCGGCGACGACATCGTGCTGTTCACCGACGACACCCGCACGCAGGAGCTCGCCACGCTGCACACGCTCCGCCAGCAGATGGCGCGGGGCAAGGACCGGCCGAACCTCGCGCTCGCCGATTTCGTGGCGCCGGAAGGCTCGGGCGTGCCGGACTATGTGGGCGGCTTCGCCGTCACCGCCGGCATCGGCGAGGAGGCGGTGGCCCAGCGCTTCGCCCGCGCCAACGACGACTACGGCGGCATCCTCGCCAAGGCGCTGGCCGACCGTCTGGCGGAAGCGGCCGCGGAGTGGATGCACGCCGAGGTGCGCAAGACGTACTGGGGCTACGCGCCCGGCGAGGCGCTCTCCAACGACGAGCTGATCGCCGAGACCTACGACGGCGTCCGCCCCGCGCCGGGCTATCCGGCCCAGCCCGACCACACCGAGAAGGGCACGCTGTTCGAGCTTCTGGACGCGCCCGAGGCCATCGGCCTGACGCTGACCGAGAGCTACGCCATGTGGCCGGGCTCGGCGGTGTCGGGGCTCTATTTCAGCCACCCGGACAGCCGCTACTTCGGCCTCGGCAAGATCGACCGCGACCAGGTCGCCGACTACGCCGCCCGCAAGGGCTACGCCCTCGACGCGATGGAGAAGTGGCTGGCCCCGGTGCTGAACTACGACCCCAACCGCGCCGCCAAGATCGCGGCGGAGTAAGCGCCGGCCAACCGTCGTGATGGAGCGGCCCGCGCCTCGCGCTCAGTTGCCCGCGGGCGGCACGTTCACCACGGTTCCGTTCGGCAGGATCACGTCGCCGGGGCGCTGGTCGGGGGCGCAGTCGCCGAGACGGCGGGCTTCGATCGCGGTGTAGAACCGCCGGCCGCCGCCCTCGCCCGGCAGGCCGGTCATCACCGTCACGTTCTCGGCCCGGGCGAAGCTCTCGAAATCGCCCGACAGCGTGACCTTGTTGTCGATGGACATGCCGCCCGACGAGCAGATCGCGCCGGCGGAATAGCCCTCCGCCGTCACCTTGAAGTCGTCGTTGCGGCAGGTGACGCCGGCCATGATCTGGCGCGTCAGCCGGTCGGTGCGCGCGTCCACGCACTCCTTCGCGACCGTGCGGCCGGCGTCGGTGATGGTGGTGGTCTCCCACAGGCCGGGCGCCCGCTTCGGCGGCGAGGCGGCGAAGGCGGGCCCGGCGGAGAGGGCCGCCACGACGGCGGCGCGGAGCAGCGCGGTCATGAGCGGGGCGTCCGTCACAGCTGGCGGGTGGCGAAAGTGTTGCACTGCTTCGGATCGCCCGAGGACAGCCCGGTCTTGAACCAGCGCACCCGCTGGGCCGAGGAGCCGTGGGTGAAGCTGTCCGGCACCACCTCGCCGCCGGAGCGCCGCTGCAGCGTGTCGTCGCCGATGGCGGTGGCGGCGGTGAGCGCGCTCTCCACGTCGCCGGGCTCGATCACGTTGAAGCGCTTGTTGGCCCAGTAGCCCCAGACGCCGGCGAAACAGTCCGCCTGCAGCTCCATACGCACGGAGATGGCGTTGGCCTCCTCCTCCGAGCGGGCGCTCTGCCGGCGCTCGTTGGCCATGCGCATGATGCCGAGCTCGTTCTGCACATGGTGCCCGATCTCGTGCGCGATGACATAGGCGCGGGCGAACTCGCCCGGCGCGCGGAACTTGCGCGACATCTCCTCGAAGAACTCGGTGTCCAGATAGACCCGCTGGTCGCCGGGGCAGTAGAACGGCCCCATGGCGGCGCTGCCGAGGCCGCAGGCGGTGCTGGTGCGCCCGGAATAGAGCGTCAGGCGCGGGCGCTCGTACTGCTTGCCGGACTGCTGGAACAGCTGGTCCCACACGTCCTCGGTCTGGGCGAGCACGGCGCGCACGAACTCGCCCTGCTTGCGCTCGTCGTCCGACAGCTGGCTCGGATCGCCCTGGGGCCGCTCCTGCTGGGAGTAGCCCGAGCCGCCGCCCTGCACGGCGTCGAGCCCGGCCAGAATGACCCGCGGATCGATCCCGAGCGCCCAGGACACGAGCCCGACCACGATCAACCCGCCGATGCCGACGCCGCCTCCGCCGCCGGGGAAGCGGAACCCGCCGCCGCCCCGTCCGCCGCGCTCGTCGTCGACATTGTCGCTTCGACGAAAATCATCCCAACGCATGGTCCGTCCCCGGAACGCCCTCTCGACTCCGGAAACTAGCGCGCTTCGCGCCGGCGCACACGGGGGCAATGGGGCGAAAGGGCGCCGTCGTTGACAGCCGCGCGAGCGGGAGGCGATCCTCGCGCCCCGGCGACGGAGGACCAACCAGAAGATGAATCATCCGATCTCGTCCGACGCGGCCGCCGCCGCGTCCCTCGCGTTCGACCAGCATGCGCATTTCAAATCCAACGGTTTCAGCCTCCGGCGGGGCCTTCTGGACGCCGACGAGGTCAAGGCGCTGTCCGCCCGGCTGCGCGAGGCCTATCTCGGCGAGCAGCTCAAGTTCCTGCGCAACGACATCGCCAACAACGTGCCCGAGGTGACCCACTACATCTGGGATCCCCGGGTGGTGGAGTTCGTGGCCGACTCCATCGGCGGGCGGCCGAAGTTCCTTCAGGCCTCGGACTTCCAGATCAACCACAATGTGTTTGGCTGGCACCGGGACTCGCCAAGCCGCAAGTTCGGCGGCGTGGACTGGCAGGAGTTCGACGGGCCCTACGCCTGCGTCAAATGCATCCTATATTTCGACACCACCGACTTCGGCCTCGGCGTGGTGCCGGGCAGCCATCTGCACCCGATCGCGGTGGAGGACGTGCACCACTACAAGGGCGAGACGGTGACGCTGGATCAGGGCGAGGCGCCCGATTTCGGCTACGGGCTCGACGACTGGCGGCCCGTGAACGTGGTGGTGCAGCCCGGCGACGCGCTGCTGTTCGACCAGCGGCTTTATCATCGGGGCTGGCCCACCGCGCGACGCAGCGCCGAGGAGCGGCGGCTGCTGAGCCGCGCCGGCCAGTACAAGTATTCCGGCGGAAAGATCACGCTCGCTTTGTGCTACGGCCTCGATAACTTCCACTCGCACCGCTACTACAGCGCCTTCCGCTTCCACCGCGTGGACCTGAAGTTTCAGGATCTGCCGCCGCCGATCATCGATAAACTCGAGGCGAACGATCTGCTGCTCTCCAGCATGGGGCGCAACCTGTTCGAGGACGACGAGGCCGCGAGCCAGGACCTCTACTCCTCGCTCAAGATGGCGCTGGCGGTGGAGAAGCTGCCGGAGGCCGAGGACGTGCTGTTCGAGACCCCGCCCGCGACCCGCTCCGACAGCCGCCTGAAGGGCGAGGCGCTGACCCGCCCGTTCGTCAAGTTCCAGCGGCAGGCCTGCCCAGCCTGCGGCTCGGTCGAGCCCCTGCTCGCCAGCAACTATCCGTCCGGCAATCAGGAGTTCTTCGCCAACCTCACGGTGCTCGGCTGCGCCCAGTGCGGCTTCGCCTTCGTGCCGAACCGGGTGCTCGGTCTGTCGCGCTTCCACCGGCGGGCCGCGCCCGAGGGCGCGCTGAAGGATCCGGCGGCGGTGGCGCGGTTCCGGCCCGACCACCCCTTCACCGCCACCTGGCCGGAGGCGACCGCCGGGCTTGAGAACCGCACCGTGCTGGACATCGCCTGCGGCTACGGCGCGGCGCTGGCCGAGTTCGCGGGCGCCCGCCGCATCGGCGTGGAGTTCGACCCCGAGATCGCGGCGGTGGCGCGGGGGAGCGGCATCGAGACGGTGTCGCGCCTGTCGCTGGTGGAGCCGAGCTCGGTCGACCTCATGATCGCCGACCGCTGGCTCGAGTCGCTGCCGCCGAAGGAGGCGCTCGAGGAGCTGAAGGAGGCGCGGCCGAAGCTGAAGCCGGACGGCGCACTATTGCTCAAGGTCAGCAACGCCTCGCTGCTGCGCCTCAACGCCAAGCGCGCCCGCCACGCCCCCAATCTCAGCTTCTTCTCCGCCCGCGCGCTGAAGGCGATGCTGAACAAAGCCGGCTACGGAACTGTGGAGGTGCGCGCCGCCGGCGCCAAGTTTAAACCCCACCGCACGCCCATCTACACCCCCTCCAAAGGCCGCGACGACGTGCGCGGCGAGTGGCTCATGGCGCTGGCGCGGGTGTGAAGCGTCCCGCACGGCGCCGAGGTGCGCCGTTTAAGCTCCCGTCATGCCCGGCGAAGCCGGGCATCCACGACTTTCTTTGGAGCGGACGCTTGCGCGTTCAAATCGTGGATGCCCGAGACAAGCTCGGGCATGACGGGCGATGGCGTTCTTAAACTGCCTCCCGCTCCCCTCACCCGCCGTCGAGCGCGCGGCGGATGGCTTTGAAGTCGCGCCAGGCGAAGGCTTTCTGGCCGGGCTGGCGCAGGAGGTAGGCGGGGTGCAGGGTGGCGAGGGCGCGGATGCGGCGGCGGCCGGTGTCGTAGTCGAGCCAGCGGCCGCGCAGCTTCAGGATGCCCTCCTTGGTCTGGAACAGGCTCTGCGCCGCAGGGCCGCCCAGCGTCACCAGCACGTCGGGATCGGCGAGCGCGATCTGGCGGCGGATGAACGGCAGGCAGATCTCGAGCTCCTGCGGCGTCGGCGTGCGGTTGCCGGGCGGACGCCACGGGATCACGTTCGCGATGTAGGCGCTCGAGCGGTCGACGCCGATCGCCGCCAGCATGCGGTCGAGCAGCTGGCCCGAGCGGCCGACGAAGGGCAGGCCCGAGAGGTCCTCGTCGCGGCCGGGCGCCTCGCCCACCAGCATCAGCCGGGCGCCGGGGGTTCCGTCGGAGAACACGGTGCGGCTCGCGGTCGCCTTGAGGGCGCAGCCGTCGAACCGCTCCAGGATCGCGCGCAGATCCCGCTGCATCTCGGCGCCGGCGGCGTCCGCCAGGGCGGCGGAGGCGGTCTCCTCAGGGCCGGCCAGCGCCTCGACCGCCAGCGCCGCG
>NZ_JBHTMX010000054.1:0-17323 GCF_042679725.1 Methylopila musalis | reverse complement strand
CGCGCGTCCGGCCACAGCTCCCGCGCTCGGCGCGCCACCGCGCCGCCCGCGGCCTCCATCAGCGCCTCGCCCGAGACGCCGGCTGCGACCGCGCGACGATCCGCCTCCGCCATCTCCGCGCAGGTGAGAAGCTCGAACGTCATGACCGCCCTCCCGCGACGGCTGGCCTGCGCGCGGAAAACGCCGGTCCGGCGCCCTGCCCAATTCTCGCGCGGGGTCGCCGCATAACGCGGCGACGATCAGCATAATTTTTCATCGTCATGCACACTTTATGGACATTGCCATCGCCGCAATTGGCTTCAGAACTGGAGGGCGTCGCGAACCCCGCAAGACGCTCCCCGCGTTTCGGACGGGTAGGAATGTTGGCATGCTTGGTGCTTAGATACGCACCGTTCCCTGCCTGCGACGGCACGGGCGCGCCGAGCGCGACACGGAGGAGCTCCCGGAAGTGAAGAAGATCGAAGCGATCATTAAGCCGTTTAAGCTTGACGAGGTGAAGGAGGCCCTTCAGGACGTCGGCGTGCAGGGCATCACGGTCACCGAGGCCAAGGGCTTCGGGCGTCAGAAGGGGCACACCGAACTGTACCGCGGGGCGGAATACGTCGTCGACTTCCTGCCGAAGGTGAAGATCGAGGTGGTGATCGGCGACGACGTCGTCGAGCGCGCGGTCGAGGCGATCCGCAAGGCGGCCGCGACCGGACGAATCGGCGACGGCAAGATTTTCGTATCGCCCGTCGAGGAAGCGATCCGCATCCGCACCGGGGAGAGCGGACTCGACGCGATCTGAACCGCTGCGGCGGAGCCCAGGGACGCATAAAAACAATCCTGAACAAGGACAAGGATAGAGTAGCGATGAATACGGCTCAGGACGTGCTCGCGTTCATTAAGGAGAACGACGTCAAGTACGTCGACCTCCGCTTCACCGATCCCAACGGAAAGTGGCAGCATGTCACCTTCGACATCACGATGGTGGACGAGGACTTCTTCATCGAAGGCCAGATGTTTGACGGCTCGTCGATCGGCGGCTGGAAGGCCATCAACGAGTCCGACATGCTGCTGATGCCGGACGTCGCCACCGCCTGCCTCGACCCGTTCTTCGCCGCCACCACGCTGTCCGTGGTCTGCGACGTGCTCGAGCCCACCACCGGCGAGCCCTATGAGCGCGACCCGCGCGGCACGGTGAAGAAGGCCGAGGTCTATCTGCAGTCGCTCGGCATCGGCGACACGATCTATGTGGGCCCCGAGGCCGAGTTCTTCGTGTTCGACGACGTGCGCTTCTCGGCCACGCCCTACAACACCGGCTTCCGTCTCGACTCCGTCGAGCTGCCGACCAACTCCGACACCGAGTACGACACCGGCAACCTCGGCCATCGCGTGCGCACCAAGGGCGGCTACTTCCCCGTGCCTCCGGTGGACAGCGAGCAGGACATGCGCGGCGAGATGCTGGCGGCCATGGCGGCCATGGGCGCCACGGTCGAGAAGCACCACCACGAGGTGGCCTCGGCCCAGCACGAGCTCGGCCTGAAGTTCGAGAAGATCGTCCGCATCGCCGACCACCTGCAGGTCTACAAGTACTGCATCCACCAGGTGGCGCACTCCTACGGCAAGACCGCGACCTTCATGCCGAAGCCGGTCTATGGCGACAACGGCTCGGGCATGCACGTCCACCAGTCGATCTGGAAGGACGGCAAGCCGGTGTTCGCGGGCGACAAGTACGCCGGCCTCAGCCAGGAATGCCTGTGGTACATCGGCGGCATCATCAAGCACGCCAAGGCGCTGAACGCCTTCACCAACCCGTCCACCAACAGCTACAAGCGTCTGGTGCCGGGCTTCGAGGCGCCGGTGCTGCTGGCCTACTCCGCCCGCAACCGCTCCGCGTCCTGCCGCATTCCGTGGACGAACTCGCCGAAAGCCAAGCGCGTCGAGGTCCGCTTCCCCGACCCGACCGCCAACCCCTACCTCGCCTTCGCCGCGCTGCTCATGGCCGGCCTCGACGGCATCGTGAACAAGATCGATCCGGGCCCGGCCATGGACAAGGATCTGTACGACCTGCCGCCGAAGGAGCTGCGCAAGATCCCGACCGTCTCCGCGTCGCTGCGCGAGGCGCTGCAGAACCTCGACAAGGACCGCGAGTTCCTGAAGAAGGGCGGCGTGTTCACGGACGACCAGATCGACAGCTTCATCGAGCTGAAGATGAAAGAGGTCATCCGCTTCGAGCACACGCCGCACCCGGTCGAGTTCGACATGTACTACTCGGTCTGACCGGACCGGCGTTTAAGCCATGCAGTTATCCAAGGGGCGCCTCCGGGCGCCCCTTTCCGTTTGCCCGGCGCACGCCGCGCGGGAGACGCGTCAGGCCATGGTCATCCGCATGCCGCCTGCGCGGCGACCAATGCGGCCGGCATGCTCCACATGCGGCTGGCCGGCGGGGAACTCCGCTGAGCCTGTGATGAGCGCCATGGGCGTCACCGTGGCGTCGGTTACGGAGATGGTCCGCGCCGGGCCTTGCGCCTAAGGCGCCGCTGGACATGAGCTTGTCGTCGGCTTCGCCATGATCGACGCGCGGTCGGCGCGCTGGTCGCAGCCGTTGTGCCGGCGAGCCTGAGAGGCGCGGGATCGGTGGCGCGCCGGTCGTCACGGAAGCCGCCCTGTTCCGCCGCCGCGCGTGGCGTGGCCTGAGCCCGCCAACCAAAGCGGGCGGCGGGCCCGTCTGCCAGCGGCTCAGCCAGGCCTTCGAGCGCGGCGCGGACGCCCGGCGCATCTGACTCGCAAAGCCGGCGCCCCACACTCGCGCCGCCCCAAGCCCTCCTCAGCGACGCCCGCGCACAAAAAAGACCCCCGCCTTGGGTAAGGCGGAGGCCATGTCAGACGCAGGCCCGCGGGTCGCGGACGAAAGTGAGGCGATCAGGCCGCGGCGGCGGCCTTTTCGGTCGGCACTTCGGAGATGGTCTTCAGCACCTGGGACGCGATCGCGTAGGGGTCGCCCTGGGAGTTCGGACGACGGTCCTCAAGGTAGCCCTTGTAGTCGTTCTTCACGAACGAGTGGGGCACGCGGATCGACGCGCCGCGGTCGGCGACGCCGTAGGAGAACTTGTTCCACGGCGCGGTCTCATGCTTGCCGGTGAGGCGCATGTGGTTGTCCGGGCCGTAGACGGCGATGTGGGCGTCGAGGTTGGCGTCGAACTGCGCCATAAGCGCCTCGAAATACTCCTTGCCGCCGACTTCGCGCATGAACTTCGTGGAGAAGTTGCAGTGCATGCCCGAGCCGTTCCAGTCGGTGTCGCCGAGCGGCTTGCAGTGGAACTCGATGTCCACGCCGTACTTCTCGGTCAGACGCAGGAGCAGGTAGCGGGCCATCCACACCTCGTCGGCGGCCTTCTTGGAGCCCTTGCCGAACACCTGGAACTCCCACTGGCCCTTCGCGACTTCCGCGTTGATGCCCTCGTGGTTGATGCCGGCCTCGAGGCAGAGGTCGAGATGCTCCTCGACGATCTCACGGGCCACGTCGCCGACGTTCTTGTAGCCGACGCCGGTGTAGTACGGGCCCTGCGGGGCCGGGAAGCCGTTCTCGGGGAAGCCGAGCGGACGGCCGTCCTTGTAGAAGAAGTACTCCTGCTCGAAGCCGAACCAGGCGTCCGGATCGTCGAGGATGGTGGCGCGGGCGTTGGTGGCGTGCGGGGTGACGCCGTCCGGCATCATCACTTCGCACATGACCAGCGCGCCGTTGGTGCGGGCGGGATCAGGATAGACGGCGACGGGCTTCAGCACGCAGTCGGAGCTGCGGCCCTCGGCCTGCTGGGTGGACGAGCCATCAAAGCCCCAGAGGGGCAGCTGCTCGAGCGTGGGGAAGGACTCGAACTCCTTGATCTGCGTCTTGCCGCGCAGATTCGGAACCGGCGTGTAACCGTCCAACCAGATGTACTCGAGCTTGTACTTCGTCATTTCCAAATCCCTCGCGGTGATCAGGCAGGTCGCGCCAGGCGCGGAACGGTCGCAGCGGCAAGCGGAGCCGTCCGCTGCGTTCGCCACCCTTTAAGCATGCCGCGTGCCAACCGCTGGTTGACGTCCGCGGCCGCCGACGAAACCTCCGGCCCGCGTCGCCTTAAACCCCTGATCGGCCTGACGACTTCGTCCCGTCCGGCCCGCCGTCACGCTTTCGAAGACGCCGTGACGGAGCGAAAACGAGGCGCCGTCCGGACGGCGCACACGCCCTGCCGTAGCCTGTTTGCACAACGATTGGGCATGATGCAGCCATCGCCGAAGGCACGCAGTGCTGACCTAAGTTGGCGTCGAATAGCGCAAACTATTCGCTGCTGAAATTTTGCGCTCCTACTGGACGAAGCAGGCATTCAATGTACATAAATCGAGCACACCCTGTTCGGGTGATGTCATCGGTCGACGCGACGACGCCGTCCGCGTTTGGAGACATGGAAAATGAGACGATCAGAACACACGTCTACGGCTCAGGTCTTGGCGTTTCCTGCGGGCGGACGCGCAGCCCTGAGCAGATTTAATGCACAGCCTCGAATTCAGGCGCCCGAGCCGCCGCGGGTGGAATACGGCTCGTGGTACCATCAGGCCGCGCTTGAAGAGAGCCGCCGGGGCTCGACGCGGTGAGACCAGCACACCACGACGCGCAGCCGACTGACAAAGGGCCGAAGCTCACCGCTTTGGCCCTTTTGCTTTGCGCGTGAGCGCTCACGCGACGGACGTCCGCCTTCGACGTCGATGGGCCGAGAGAGGGCGCCCTGCCCGCCCGCGCGACGCCTGCCTGCGCGTATCCGTATCGACGAAAGTCGAACAGATGAGCATGTCGTCAGTCAGATCAAGTCTTGCGTCCGACTGAACTTATGACGCTCGCGGCTAAATAGCGCGATCACGCCACATTCACAAACCTGTCATGCCAGATAATCCAAAGACTTAAATCAGAACGACATGACTATGTAGTCATAATAATATTATATTGTGAAATCATTCTGACAAGAACTTGAGCTTCAGAACCGTTCAAACCTGTTCGACTTGCTTTATGTCGCCGCCCATGGCGCTGCGGCGTCGTCCGCTGTCGTGGCGGGCGTCGCGTCCGTCGCGCGCCAAACAACAAATGGGAGAAACGCATGAGCAAGGGTCTTATGACCAGGGCCGCTCTGGCCGCCATCATGCTGGCGGGTGGCGGCGTGGCCGCTCACGCCGAGTTGACCTTCAACAACGCCGTCACCGGCGAAGTGCTGAACCTCGAGGACGCCGGCGAAGAGGGCAAGGACAGCGAGGCGTTCAAGAAGTTCCTTCAGACCGGCGTGAACCCCTACAACGAGGACAAGAACTGCCTGGCCAAGGGCCAGGAGCTCTACCTCGCCATGTGCTCTGGCTGTCACGGCCAGAAGGCGGAAGGCAAGCTCGGGCCGGGCCTCAACGACAGCTACTGGACCTATCCCCAGGGCGCGACGGACAAGGGCTTCTTCGAGATCATCTTCGGCGGCGCCACCGGCCAGATGGGCCCGATGTACGGCGCCCTCAACGTGGACGAGATGCTGCTCTCCATGGCCTGGGTCCGCCACCTCTACAAGGACGACCCCAAGGACGCCGGCGAGTGGCTGACGGAGGAGCTGGCGGCCAACTTCAAGCCGTATGACGCCAAGTCCGAAGTGCCGAAGCCGGGCGCGGACGCGCCGGAGAACTGCAAGCTCGGCGACTGAGTTCGCCGTACGTTTCGCGGGGGCGGACGCGCGACGCGGCGTCCGTTCCCCGCGGGCGGTTCCGGCTCAGCCCACCGCCCGCTTCGAGCGCGCCAACGCGCGCTGCGCCGCCTCCACCGCCGCCATGAACAGGCCCCGGCCGGGCTTCTCGATCCACGCGTGGGTCGCCACCGACACGAGCATCGTCGCCACGACCACGCCTGCGCCGGTGGCGAGACGGCCGCTCAGCGTCTCCGAAAAGCCCGACCAGTTGGCGAACTTGAACAGCGTCATGATGACCAGTCCGTGGGTCATGTAGATCGAGTAAGACAGGTCCCCGAGCCAGATCAGCCCCGGGCGGCGCAGCAGGCCCGGCGCGCTCCAGGTGGCGCGCGCGGCGAGCCCCACCACCAGCACCAGCATGGGCGGCCACAGCGCGTCGTAGGGCGCGTTCAGCGCGACCAGCGCGGCGCAGATCGCGATCGGCCCGGCGATGGTCAGCGCATAGACCGGCCGCGTCATGCGGCTCAGCGCGGGAACGTCGTCAAAGATGCGCCGCAGCAGGATGCCGGCGAAGAACGAGGGCACCAGCCGCGCCGCGCCGCCGTCGAAGGTGAGCGAGACGAGGTTCTCGTTCAGGACGGCGTGGGAGGCGAGGGACGCGGCTCCGAACAGCGCCAGCGAGACCGTGATCCGCAGAGCCGTTCCGCGCACCCGGTCGGCTGCGAGGAAGTAGAGCGGGATCATCATGTAGGCGATCCACTCGGCGCTGACCGACCAGGACGGCCAGTTCCACACCAGCCCGTCGGTCAGCCACACGGAGTGCAGCAGGCCGTTCGTCAGCAGGAAGTTGCCGAAGGTGTGCGGCACGTCGAGATCGCGCCCGATCAGCCGCGCCCCGAGCAGCAGAACGGCGGCGCCGAGCGTGGTGGCGAGATGCAGCGGCCACAGCCGCGCCAGCCGGCGCACCAGAAACTGGCCGTAGCGGAACTGCCCCGCCTTCCAGGCCGGATCGTACATATGGGCCAGCACGAAGCCGCTCAGGATGAAGAACAGATCGACGACGATGCGGCTGTATTCGATGGCGTGAGGATAGGCCTGGGGCAGCACCATCACGGTGGTGTGCGCGAGCAGGATCCAGATCGCGGCGAGCCCGCGCACGGAGACGAGCTCAGGCAGCAGCATGCCGGACGTGAACGCCTTGTGTGTGTTCGTCTCCATCACGCGCCCCTCCTGCTCCCTCAAGCGCGCGGCATACTACGCGCGCAATCCTTTATCCTTTGCCTAGGCGGGCCGCGACGCAGGTTGTCATGCAGTCATCATCTTTCACGCTTTGGCCTCTTGACGGCCCGGCGCAAGGCGAGCAGACTTCAATGGTCAGCAACGAACACGGAGGTTTAAGAAAATGACTCCGCCGAAGCGTGTAGACACACCGCACTGAAGCGTATCCGGAACGCTTTGGAGTGGAAGACATACAATTTATCTGATTTGACGGCGAGGCCGGACTTGATGGCTTGACCATGACATCTGCAGATCGGAGCAGATGGCGTGGGTGAAGCCGGCGACGATGGCAAGCCGATGAAGAGCAGATCGAAAGCTCGACAGGTTCAAGCGCAGCCGATCGCCCTGATGGGCCGGCCCTCATACAGATGAACCTGCGTGTTCGACACGAAACGCCTCCCCGGCTCACCCCGGCGGGGGCGTTTCCCGTTTAAGGGGCGCGGCGCGAAAAGCATCCGACGTGGTCGTGACAGCGCCACGCTTGAACACGACCGCGCGAGCTGACGCACCAGCCGGCGTGGACGTGGCCCGACCGCCTGGATGGGTGGCCCGGCCGGTGTTGACGCGGGCCGGCCGCGTACGCCGAACAACGATGGGCGCGTCGCGCGTCCCGCCCGATCCCGACAGGCTTGCGTTGGTGCTGGCGCTCCGGACGTCGCCACGATCAGCAGCACGGAGCGCGCCATGAGAGCCGTCTCCGTCGCGGTCCCAAGCGGCCGTTGGATCGTAACCGGCGCCGCGACGCCGAAGGCGCGCCGCTCAGCGCCGGGTCTGCGCGCCGACGAGGACATGCTGATCCTCGAAAACCACATTTTTGAGAACCACATCTTTTTGCGCAGCGACGACGAGGAGGACACGGACGGGCGCGTCGCAGCCCTCGTGCACGGTGTGACCGTGCGCCCTTCTGTTCCAGCGGACAGGGAGGCGGCCTGCGGACGCGTCTTCGAGCACGGTTGGCTGGCGCGGACGTCCGGCCCATGTCGTCAAGCCTCGCCGTAGCGGCGGCGCGGGGCATATACGACCTCGCGCCGCCGCCGGATATGCGGATCGAACGCCCCTTGTCGGCTCGATCCTCGGACGGCGACGTTCGAGCCCGCGTGTGAGATTAAGACCTGTGGACCACGCTCCCACGCGGCTCGGGCGAGGGCCAAAGTGGCGTTAGGGTCGGCCGCGACCTGACCTTGCGGGAGCTTTCGGCCCATGGCCCTCCATCTCCAGAAACTCTGCGTCGGCTGCGACTCCGTCGACGACCTGCGGGGGTGGCTGGACGAGCGTCTGGCCGAAAAGCGCCGCAAGGGCGAGGCGGCCGAGCACGCGCATGTGACCCGCATGGCGCCGAAGCGCGCCGAGGAGCTGCTCGACGGCGGCTCGCTCTACTGGGTCATCAAGGGCGTGATCCAGGCCCGGCAGACGCTGCTCGATCTGCGTCTGCGGCGCGGCGACGACGGGATCGAGCGCTGCGCCATCATCCTCGCCCCGGAGCTGGTCCCGGTGCGGCCGCAGCCCCGGCGGCCGTTCCAGGGCTGGCGCTATCTCACGAGCGCCGACGCGCCGCCGGATCTCGCGGACGATGCGCTCGCCGCCCCCGGTCTGCCGCCGGCGCTGGCGCAGGAGCTTCGGGCGCTTGGTCTGCTATAAGGGCGCCGCCGCCTGCAGACCGGACACCCGCCGATGAACTCGCTCTACGACCTGTCGAACCTGATGGCGATCGGCTATTTCCTGCTGGTATGGTTCGGGCATTTCGCGTGGTCGGAGCACTCGCCCGCGAGCCTGAATTCGGTGATGGAGCTGCGGCGGCGGGACTGGATGCGGCGCATGGCGGAGCGGGAGAACCGCATGCCAGACGCCATCGCCATGCAGGGGCTTCAGAACGGCTCCGCCTTCTTCGCCTCCACCACGCTCATCGCCATCGGCGGCGCCTTCGCGGCGCTGGGCGCCAGCGGCAACGCGATCGAGGTGTTCTCCTACCTGCCGCTCGGCATCGCCATGACCCGCGAGGTCTACGACGTGAAGGTGCTCGGGATGGCGGCGATCCTCGTCTACGCCTTCTTCAAGTTCGTGTGGTCGTACCGGCTGTTCAACTACGGCTCGATCCTGGTGGTCTGCACGCCGCCGCGCGACGAGGCGGGCTCGCCCGAGATGGCGGTCGCGATCGAGCGCGCCACGCGCATGAACATCGAGGCCGGCCGCCACTTCAACCGGGGTCTGCGCGGCGTGTTCTTCTCGCTCGCCTATCTCGGCTGGTTCGCGAGCCCCTGGGCGCTGATGGCGACCACCACCGTCGTCACCATCATCCTGCATCGCCGCCAGTTCGACTCGAAGCCGCTGGAGGCCGCGAGCTACGAGGACTGATCCTCCGCCGGCGCGCCGGCCTTCAGCAGCTTGTAGACCATGCTGTCCACCAGCGCCTGGAACGAGGCGTCGATGATGTTCGGCGAGACGCCGACGGTGGTCCAGCTCTCGCCGTCCGCGTCGGTGGATTCGATCAGCACCCGCGTCACCGCCTCGGTGCCGCCGTTCAGGATGCGCACCTTGTAGTCGGTGAGCTTCAGGTCGGCGATGTAGGGCTGGTAGCGGCCGAGGTCCTTGCGCAGCGCGAGGTCGAGCGCGTTGACCGGGCCGATGCCCTCCGCCGCCGTCATCAGCGTGTCGCCGTCGACCCGCGCCTTCGCCACCGCCTCGGAGACCGTGACCAGCTCGCCGAGCGAGTTGTGGCGCCGCTCCACCATCACGCGGAAGCTCTCCACCGCGAAGAACGTGGGCACACGCCCGAACGCGCGCTTGGCCAGCAGCGCGAACGACGCCTCCGCGCCCTCGTAGGAATAGCCTTGCGCCTCGCGCGCCTTCACCTCGGCCAGCAGGTCGTCCAGCCGGGGATCGGCCTTGTCCGCCTCGACGCCGATGCGGGCGAGCTCCGCCAGCAGGTTGGACTTGCCGCCCTGGTCGGACACCAGCAGCCGGCGCCGGTTGCCCACGCGCTCCGGGTCCACGTGCTCGTAGGTGCGCGGGTCCTTCAGGATGGCGGAGGCGTGGATGCCGGCCTTGGTGGCGAAGGCGTTGGCGCCCACGTAGGGCGCGTAGCGGTTGGACGGGCGGTTCAGCAGCTCGTCGAACGCCCGCGACAGCTGGGTCAGCGAGGCCAGTCCCTCGTCTGTCACGCCGATCTCGAACCGCTCGGCGAGGTCCGGCTTCAGCTTCAGCGTCGGAATGAGCGTCGTCAGGTTGGCGTTGCCGCAGCGCTCGCCGAGCCCGTTCAGGGTGCCCTGCACCTGCAGCGCGCCGGCCAGAACCGCGGCGAGCGAATTCGCGACCGCAAGCCCCAGATCGTCATGGGCGTGGATGCCGAGATGGTCGCCCGGCACGGCGTGGATCGCCTCCCGAACGATCTCCGCGACCTCGTGCGGCAGCGTTCCGCCATTGGTGTCGCACAGCACCACCCAGCGCGCGCCGGCCTCGTGGGCCGCATGGGCGCAGGCCAGCGCGTAAGCCGGATTGGCCTTGAAGCCGTCGAAGAAATGCTCGCAGTCGATCATCGCCTCGCGCCCGGCGGCGACGGCCGCGCGCACCGTCTCGCGGATCTGCTGCAGGTTCTCGTCCAGCGAGACGCCGAGCGCGTGGGTGACGTGGAAATCCCAGGTCTTCGCCACAAAGCAGCAGGCGTCGGCCTGCGCCGCCAGCACGCCGCGCAGGCCGGGGTCGTTGTCGGCCGAACGCCCCGCCCGCTTGGCCATGCCGAAGGCGGTGAAGCGCGCCCGCTCGGTGCGCCGCTCGGCGAAGAACTCGGTGTCGGTGGGATTGGCGCCCGGATAACCGCCTTCCACGTAATCGACGCCCAGCCGGTCGAGCAGCCGCGCCACGACGATCTTGTCGTGCAGCGTGAAATCGACGCCGGCGGTCTGCGCGCCGTCGCGCAGCGTGGTGTCGAACAGGTGAACGCGATCCCGGCTCATCTCACGACACGGCTTCCCAGGTGGTGCCCGCGGGTCCGTCCCGCAACGCCACGCCCGCGGCCAGCAGCTCGTCGCGGATGCGGTCGGCCTCGGCGAAGTTGCGGGCCTTGCGGGCCGCGAGCCGCGCGTCGATCAGGCGCTCGATCTCCTGCTCCGGCAGCGCCGCCTGCGGCGCATGGGCGGCGCGCCAGTCGGCGAACACGTCCGGCCGGAAGCCGAGGAAGCCCAGCGTGCCGGCGAGCGCCTTGCGGGCGCCCTCGGCGCGCAGCTTGTGGATTTCCGCGATCATGCGCGGCGTGTTCAGATCGTCCGCCAGCGCCTCCAGCACGGCCGGCGCGGGGCGCGGATCGGCGTCGGACGCCGCCGCTTCGAACCAGCCGGCAAGCGTCTTCTCGGCCTCCTGAAGGCCCTTCAGCGTCCAGTTGATGGGCTGGCGGTAATGGGCGGAGAACATGGCGAGCCGGGCCACGTCGCCCGGCCAGTCGGCCAGCACCTCGCGGATGGTGACGAAGTTGCCGAGCGATTTCGACATCTTCTCGCCCTCAACCTGCAGGAAGCCATTGTGCATCCACACATTGGCCATGCGCTCCTCGCCGAAGCAGCAGGTGGACTGGGCGATCTCGTTCTCGTGGTGGGGGAACACCAGATCGATGCCGCCGCCGTGGATGTCGAACACTTCGCCGAGAATCGCCGCCGACATGGCCGAGCACTCGATGTGCCAGCCCGGACGGCCGGCGCCCCAGGGGCTGTCCCACGCGGGCTCGCCGTCCTTCGACGGCTTCCACAGCACGAAATCCATCGGCCCGCGCTTGTAGGGCGCGACCTCGACCCGGGCGCCGGCCTGCATCTCGTCCAGCGAGCGGCGCGCGAGGCGGCCGTAGGCCGGCATCGAGGCCACGTCGAACAGCACATGGCCTTCCGCCTCATAGGCGTGGCCGCGCGCGATCAGGCGCTCGATCACCTTGACCATGTCGAGGTCGTCGCCGCCCCGGCAGATGAACTCGGTGGCGCGCGGCTCCTCGGTCGGCCGCAGCGTCCCAAGTTCCGCCACATCCTCGTGGAAGCCGCGGGCGGTCTCCTCGGTGAGCTGGCGGATGGAGATGCGGCGCTCGGCGGCGCGGGCGTTGATCTTGTCGTCCACGTCCGTGAGGTTGCGGGCGTAGATCACGTGCTCCGGGCCATAGACGTGGCGCAGCAGCCGGAACAGCAGGTCGAAGACGATGACGGGGCGGGCGTTGCCGATGTGCGCGCGGTCGTAGACCGTCGGCCCGCAGACATACATGCGCACGCGGCTCGGATCGATCGGCGCGAAGGCGTCCTTCGCGTGGGTCAGGGAATTGTAGAACCTGAGCGCAGTCACGCCCGTCTCCTCTGCCTCTGGCGGGCCGGGACATCGCTCTTCTCTGGAACGATCTCTGGAACAACAGCGTGCGACACGATCGCCCGTCGCAGGCGGACGGGAACCGGGCTGCGGCGCGATCCGTGTGACGGCCGGCGCGGCGCGGGACAATGGGCGCCGGCGCGGGCGACGTCAAGACGGCGAAGGCTTCCGCCGATCGCCCGCGGGGGCGCACAGCCGCGCGAGGGGCCGCTTTCCGGCGATTATAAGACGATCATGAGAATCTTGAACCGCATTACCAAGATTTAAGGCGCGGCGCGCTGGCGCCCCCTCCCCCGAGGCGCTATCTTCCAACGTGCGCCGAAGATGAACGAGAATTCGTCTTTGAGAGCGCAAGCATTGGAAACCCTCAGGAGGCTATCATGGCCATTTGGACCGCCCCGATCGTTGAAGAGACCCCCGTCGGCCTCGAAGTCACGTCCTACAGCCCGGCTGAGCTCTGAGCTGACACGTGGCTAATCCGGGAACGATCGACGAAACGTTAGGTTAAAGCCATGGCGTTGCGCACGGTCGTTCTCGGCTCCGCCGCCGGCGGCGGCTATCCTCAATGGAATTGCCGCTGCTCGGTCTGCGCGCTTGCGTGGCAGAACGATCCGCGGGTGACGCGACGGACGCAGTCGTCGATCGCGGTGGAGACGGGACAGGGCCTCTGGACCCTCTTCAACGCCTCGCCCGACCTCCGGTCGCAGATTCTCGCCACCCCGCAGATCCAGCCGACGGGCCTGCGTGAGACCCCGATCCGCTCCGTGGCGCTGACCAACGGCGACGTGGACCATGTTGACGGGCTGATCACCTTGCGGGAGCGCTCGCCGCTCACGCTCTACGGAACGCCGGAAATCCTCGGCATCATCGACGCCAATCCGGTCTATGGCGTGCTCGCCAAGGACATGGTGGCGAAGTCCCCCGTCACCCTCGGCGCGCCGTTCACGATCGACGAGGCGACGGTCGAGTTCTTCGGGGTGCCGGGCAAGGTGCCGCTTTATCTCGAGACCGAGAAACTTGTGATCGGCGACGTGGGCGGCGAGACGGTCGGCGTCGATATCCGGCGCGGCGGCGCGCGGCTCGTGTACATTCCCGGCTGCGCCGTCGTGAACGACGACGTTCTGGCCCGCGTGGACGGCGCCGACGCCCTGCTGTTCGACGGCACGGTGTTCGAGGACGACGAGATGCGCAAGGCCGGCGTCGGCGTGAAGACCGGCCGCCGCATGGGCCACGTGCCCATGTCCGGCGAGGGCGGCTCGCTTGAGGCGTTCAGGGATGTGAAGGTCGGTCGCAAGATCTACATTCACATCAACAACACCAACCCGGTCCTGATCTCCGGCTCGCCCGAGCGGCGCGCCGTCGAGGCGGCGGGATGGCAGGTTTCCGACGACGGCATGGAGATCGCGCTGGGCGGCTCCGCCGGACGCCGGGTCGAAGCGGACCGCGGGTCAACCGCGGCCTGACACTGCGGAGGACGTTTCGCGATGCCTGCCGATCTTCTTTCACCCGCTGAGCTTGAGGCGCGCCTGCGCGACGTCGGCGCGCGGCGGTATCACAGCCTGCATCCGTTCCAGATCCGTCTCCAGTCGGGCCAGTGCTCCCGCACCGAGGTCGAGGCCTGGGCGCTGAACCGCTACCTCTATCAGGCCTGCATTCCCCAGAAGGACGCGCAGATTCTGGCGCGCATGGAGAACGCGGACGACCGCCGCGCCTGGCGCCAGCGCATCGTCGACCATGACGGCGAGCATGAGGGCGAAGGCGGCATCGCCAAGTGGCTCAAGCTGACCGACGATCTCGGCCTCGACCGGGAGACGGTGACCTCCGGCCGGCTCGCCCTGCCCGCCACCAAGTTCGCGGTGACGTCCTACATCAGCTTCGTGCGCGACCGGCCGCTGACCGAGGCGGTGGCGTCCTCGCTCACTGAGCTGTTCTCGCCCTCCGTGATCAAGGTGCGCTCCGAGGGCATGCTGGCGAATTACGACTACGTCACGCCCGAGACGCTGGCCTATTTCAACAAGCGCCCGGTGCAGGCCAAGCGCGACAGCGACTTCGCCCTCGCCTACGTGACCGAGCACGCGCGCACCCGCGCCGAGCAGGACGCGGTGATCGCCGCGCTCGAGTTCAAGTGCTCCATGCTCTGGACCATGCTGGACGCGCTGGAGCACGCCTACATCTACGCCAAGCCGTGGCCGGACGCGTTCCACGCCGAGGACGGCGCGGCGCGGCAGGCCGCGGAATGACGGACGTCCTGTCGGAGCACGTTCCGAAACTGCCGCGCGGCGTGCGTCTGCGCCGCGACGAGGTGCGCGACGAATGGCTTCTGCTTGCGCCCGAGCGCGTGCTGAAGCCGAACCCGATCGCCGTCGCCGTGCTGGAGCGCTGCGACGGCGTGCGCAGCGTGGCGGAGATCGTGGCGGACCTCGCCACGGCCTACGCCGCGCCGGCGGATCGGATCGAGGCGGATGTGAAGGCCATGCTGGCCGATCTCGCCGACAAACGGGTGCTGGATCTGGGTTGAGCCCGGACAAGGCGTTCGGCCTGGAAGACGCCGTGAAGGCGCGGCCGGACCGGCGGGATAAGCAGGGCGTTGACCGGAAGCGGCGCCCCGCCGTCTCGCCCGCCCTGACGACGGGCCTGTTCCTGTGGGACAGGCCCTGACGCGCGGCCAACGAGGAGGGAACGCGAAATGAACGACATGACCGTTCCGAACGCCGCCAGCGCCACCCGCGTGCCGCCGCCGGCCCCGCTCGGCATGCTGGCGGAGCTGACGCACCGCTGCCCGCTCTCCTGCCCCTATTGCTCGAACCCGGTCGATCTGGACAAGCGCTCCACCGAGCTCGACACCGAGACATGGAAGCGCGTGTTCTCCGAAGCCGCCGCCATGGGCGTGCTGCACCTGCATCTGTCCGGCGGCGAGCCCACGGCGCGCAAGGACATCGTGGAGCTTACCGCCCATGCGGTGAAGGTCGGGCTCTACACCAACCTGATCACCTCCGGCATCGGCGTCACCCGCGAGAAGCTGCAGGAGCTGGCGGACGCCGGGCTCGACCATGTGCAGCTCTCGATCCAGGACGCGCTGCCCGACAACGCCGACCGCATCGCGGGCCTGAAGGGCGCACACGAGAAGAAGCGCGTGCTCGCCGCCCATGTGCTGGACCTCGGACTGCCGCTCACCATCAACGCTGTGATCCACCGCGCCAACATCGAGAACATCGAGGCGCTGGTGCACATGGCGCTGGAGTTCGGCGCCCGGCGCGTGGAGGTGGCCCACTCGCAATATTACGGTTGGGCGCTGGAAAACCGGAACATGCTCATGCCCACGCGCGAGCAGGTGATGACGGCGGCCGAGACGGTGGAACGCCTCCGGGCGCAGCTTCAGGGCAAGCTCGTCATCGACGCGGTGGTGCCGGACTATTACGCGCGACGCCCGAAACCCTGCGTCGGCGGCTGGGGCAAGCAGTCGCTCAACGTCACGCCTCAGGGCAAGGTGCTGCCGTGCCACGCGGCGGAGACCATTTCGCACCTTCAGTTCGATTACGTCACCGAGAAGAGCCTGTCGGAGATCTGGACCAACGGCTCCGCCTTCGAGGCCTATCGCGGCACGAGCTGGATGAAGGAGCCCTGCACCTCCTGCCCGCGCAAGGAGATCGATTTCGGCGGCTGCCGCTGCCAGGCGCTCGCCATCACCGGCGACCCGGCCAACGCCGACCCGGCCTGCTCGCTGTCGCCGTTCCACGCCAAGATCACCTCGCTCGCCCTGAAGGCCGCCCAGTCCGGCCGCGACGAGTATGTCTATCGCTCCTTCGGCGGCGTGGACGGCAAGCCGAAGGTGCAGATCACGCGCTCGAACGCGAGCCCGACCGCCGGCTGATCCGGCGGCGGGAACACGCCCGCCGGCTCGGGCGTTCCGTGCGAATCCACGCCTTCGTCCTCATGCTGGTCACATTCGCGGGCCTCTGTGCGGAACGACTCCAAAGCGGTATGGATCGGGCGAGGCGGCGTGGCTCGTCCGACGAGTCGCCGGAAAGGATGCGCATGAGGTCGAGATTCGTAACGCTCGCGGCGGCGGCGCTGTCGCTCGTTCTGACGATCGGCGACGCGCGCGCGCAGCAGGGATCCGACCAGTGCCTTCGCCTCGAGGCCCAGCTCGTCGCGCTCGACCGCGGCGGGGCCCGGCGCGCCGATCCGCGCCAGATCGAACGCGACGCCAGCCGGCAGGAGTATGAGATCGGCCGCACCCGCGCCTATGCGCGCGGGCTCGGCTGCGGCCGCGGCTTCCTGTTCTCGTCGCCCCCGCCCGAATGCGGCGATCTGGAACGGCGCATGCGCCAGATGGAGGCCAATCTCGACCGGCTGCGCTCCCAGGCGGCGCAGGCCGCCCAGAGCGGCGGCGGCGATCCGCGCCGGCGCGAGCTGCTGTTCGCCCTCGCCCGCAACCAGTGCGGCCCGCAATACCGCCTCGTGGAGCGCCGGGTGGAGCGGCCCCAGCAGCAGGAGCGGCGCGGCTTCTTCTCCATGCTGTTCGGCGGCGGACGCGACGAGCCGCCCCAGCAGGAGACCATCGTGGAGCCGGAGATGGACCCCGGCAGCACGCCGCGGGTCTCCACCTTCCGCACCGTGTGCGTGCGCACCTGCGACGGCTTCTTCTTCCCCATTTCCTACCAGACCACCCGCAACGCCTTCCAGCGCGACGAGGCGATCTGCCAGGCCACCTGCCCCGGCTCCGAGGCGAAGCTCTACGCCTATCCCAATCCCGGCGGGCAGATGGAGCAGGCCTCGAGCGTGGACGGCGAAGCCTACGCCAAGCTCGAAAACGCCTTCCGCTACCGCAAGGAGTTCGTGGCCGGCTGCTCGTGCAAGCCGGAGGGCATGAGCTGGGCCGAGGCGCTGGCCGGCGTCGAGGACAAGACGGTCAAGAAGGGCGACATCGTCGTCGACGAGCAGAAGGCGCAGGAGATGTCCCGCGCGCCGGGCGCCGCCGGCGCCCCGAAAAGCCCGACGCCGCAGGCCCGCGCGCCCCGCGCCCAGCCGGCGGAAGA
>NZ_JBHTMX010000053.1:0-17414 GCF_042679725.1 Methylopila musalis | reverse complement strand
GCCGCGCAGCGCCGCGAAGGGCGCCTCCTCCGCGCCGACCGGCTCGGGGACCAGCGCCGCCACCCGGGCGCGCGCGCCCTCGATGTCGATGAGCCCGGGATCGGCGCAGATGTCGGTGAGCGGCGCGGCCGTCACGCTCCGGCCTCATCGATGCGCATGCGCCGGCCGCGGCGGTCGAAGAAGGCGCCCTCGTTCAGCGCCAGACGGTCGTCGTCGATCATCGCCTCCACGCGCCGCAGCTCGATCCGCGCCAAAGGCTCCTCAAGCGGCCCGCCAGCGGAGGAGCGCCCGACGAAGAAGGCCGCGCCGTCCCACGCGCCGGGGGCGGTGGCGAACATGCGGCGCACCGCCTTCCACTCCACCTCGTCGCCGATGACATGGAAAAAGGTCGACGCCACCGGCGCCGCGTCGCGCTCGGAAATCTCCACCAGCACGGTCAGCGCCGTGAAGGCGCCCTCTTCGGCGAAGGCGGCCCTCACCCAGTCATCAAAATCAAGCGTCGCGTCGGCCATGGAGCCCGATTGGAAATGGCGGAAGAGAGTGGAAGGTGAAAAATCGCCTCCGAAACTCTTACATTCTCTTGGGGTTCCGAGGCCGTAGGACACCCGACATATACGTCACGGGTGTCCGAGCTGACAAGGCGTTCAGGCTTCGCGCGGTTCTTTGGCCGTGGGGGGGGCGGCAAAGGAAGTGACGTCACCCATTGCGAAGTCCCAATTCCGCCACGCTGATTGTTTCGACACGCGCGGGGAGCGCCACAATCTCGCGTTCACTTCGCGCGCTGAAGTAAGCGAGCGCCTCTGAATTCGACGTGACCTCCGTTTTTCATCCAGCGGAAGCGAGAGTCCTGTCGTGATTTGAGCCATTGTCGATGGCGGCCGGGATCTCGAGGATGGCGTTGTCGTAGGCCCAAGACGTCACCCAGCCGAGTTTCGAGTGCAGTCGTTCTTCGTTGCAGTCGCGCCGCCAGGCTTCGAGCACGGCGCGGGCGTGAGGCGGCGAGCGGAACGGCGCGCCCGCCGCTCGCTCATCTCGAAGGCCTCGGCGAGATAGGCCACGGCCTCCCGTCGCGCTGCGGGCGTGACCACTTTTTTCCCAGAAGGTCTTGCAGCGCGGCTTTGTCGAGCATGGCGTCCGCCAGCATCCGCTTCAGCCGGCCGTTCTCATCTTCGAGCCCCTTCAGCCGCCGCGCCTCCGAGACGTCGAAACCGCCGAACTTGGCCTTCCACTTTTAGAACGTCGCCGAGCTGACGCCGTGCTTCCGGCAGACCTCCGCAGTCGCGACGCCCGCCTCCTGCTCGCGCAGGATCGCGATGATCTGCCCTTCCGTGAACCGTGACTTCTTCATCCGTCCGTCCCTCGTGCTGGGGCGGACTCTAGCTGTCCGTGAAGGAGTTTCCGGGGGTCACGTCACGCGCCATCGAGCCTTGTCGCCCGCACCTTAGAATTCATGTAAATATATGACATTGCACGGAAATTACTCTTGCTATATGCGCGATCCATAATGAGGCTAGCTGGCGAAGGCAGAACGTAACGCGCGCCGTTACCGGCTTACCGCAGGGCCAAGTGTTGGTCGCCACATCCTGGCGCCTCTTAGGGAAGTCCTGATGCTCGGGGACGTGGTTCACGATCTGCAGCGCTCGGAGGAAGGTCGGCTTCGTCGGTTCTTTCTGCGCCGCCTCCGCAACGCCGCCGACGCCGCCGACGCGACACAGGAGACCTTTCTGCGCCTGCTCGCCTCTACGCCGAGCGGGACGATCGAAAATCCCGGCGCCTATCTTCGCCGCACCGCCGGCAACGTCGCATATGACCAGCAGCAGCTCCGACGCCGTCGCGCGCAGGTCGAATGCCCCATCACGGACGAGCAGGCGGTTCTCAACATCGCCTCCGACGCCCCGTCCCCCGAAACGCAGGTTATCGACCGCCATCGCGTGGCGGCCTTCGAAAAGGCGCTGCTCGACCTGCCGGAACGCGCCCGGACCGTGCTGCTGCTGAACAGGAACGAAGGCTGGACCTACCCGGCCATCGCGCAGCATCTCGGAGTTTCCGCCAACACCGTCTACAATGATGCGAAGCTGGCGATGGCGCATTGCGTCGCCGCGATGACGCGGTTCGAACGCGGCTGAGCGCCGGCCAGACGTCGATTTCCAGCGCTCCTGCGCCTCGCCACCTCCCGACGCCTGCGTTTTATGTGTGAGACCGGGACGTCGCTGGAGTCATAAGAGGCGAAACGCCAAAGGCGAGACGGGTGCAGAACAACAGAATTGGCGAGCCGGAGCAGGAGACCCTTGCGGCGGAGGATCTGCTCGACGGGGAGGCGCTCGACTGGTTTGTCCGGTTGCAGGCCGAAACGGGCGATCCGGCGACCGCTCGCGGATTTCGCGAATGGCTGGAGGGGCATCCGGGTCGGGAACGCGCTTTCGCGAAGATCGCGTCCGTCTGGGGGGCTCCCGAATTCCTGGTCGCCTCGCACAACATCGCCGACGCGGCCAGCCGCCGGGAAGGGGAGCGCAGACGGCGGCTGAAGTCGCGCGTTAAGCGGGGAGCCATCGTCGCATCCGTGATGTTGCTGGCGTTTGGAGTCACGCGCTTTTCCGAGTTTTCACTTTGGATGCGCGCCGACTACGTCACTGCGGTCGGCGAGCGCCGGGCGATCCCCCTGCCCGACGGCTCGACCATGACGCTCAACACCGGGTCCGCGGTGGAGCTGGACTTCGAGCACGGCGACCGGGGCGTGACCCTGCTGCAGGGCGAGGCCTTCTTCGACGTCGCACGGGATGAGGCGCGGCCGTTCAAGGTGTCCGGCCGCTTCGGCCGGGTGGTGGTCAAAGGAACGGCCTTCTCGGTGCGCTTCGACCCGCTGGCCGACACGATCGTGCTGAGCCGCGGCGCGGTGGACGTTTCGAGGCTGTCCCGGCCCGAGGATTCGACCCATCTGACATCCGGCGACGCCGTAAGCGTGACGGCGACGGCGGTCCTGCCCGTCAGGCGCGTCGATTTAGCCCGGTCGCTGGAGTGGATGGAGGGCCGGATCAGCTTCTTCGAGCGCCCGTTCGGCGAGGTTCTGGATGAGCTCGGGCGCTACTATTCCGGGCGCGTTTTCCTCGCGAATGGCAGGCTGGCGCGGATCGCGGTGAGCGGCAGCTATCGGCTCGACCAGCCCGATGTCGCGATCCGCTCGCTCGCCGAGGCCGCCGGCGCGGTCGCCACGGTTCTGCCGGGCGGCATTATCATTGTGCGCTGATCAAGTTTTTTTGTGAGATCAGGCGGCCCCGCCTGTCTTGAGAAGTGACGGCACGGAGATCGCGCGACGCGATGTCCGGCCCACTGGATGGACGGGGATTTGGGCATGACGATGGGGGTGGGGACCCGCGCTGGACACGGCGCTGCGACAGGGCGGTGGGATCGGAGGCTGGTCTGCCGGCTTTTGACGGGCACGATGATTGGCTGCGCCGGCCTCGGACTGCCGGCCGCAGCCTTGGCCCAGCAGGCGGGCCAATCAGCCAGCGCGCAGGGTCGCGTCGTCGATTTCGCGATTCCGGCCCAGCCGATCCCCGGCGCCATCGACGCCTTCATTCGCCAGAGCGGCTGGCAGATCGGCTATTCGTCGCGCATCGCCGACGGGCTGCGCTCGACGGCCGTGGCGGGCCGGCTCCCGCCCGCGCAGGCGCTGCGAACGATCCTCGCCGGGGCCGGCATCGACGTGCGCGTCACCGGAGCCAACACCGCGACGCTCGTCGCAAGCAGCATGACCACGGGGTCTTTGTCGGAGGACGCCATCGCGCTCGATCCGATCGACGTCCTCGGCGATTCTCAAAATCCATTCGGCCATGTCGACGGTTACGTGGCGACGCGCAGCTCCAGCGGCGCCAAGACGGACACCCCGCTGATCCGCACGCCTCAGACCGTCAACGTCGTCACCCGTGACCAGATCAAGGATCAGGGCGCGCAGACCCTCGGCGACGCCGTCCAGTACACCCCCGGCGTGATCGTGCAGGAGGGCTTCAACCGAACGGACGACCCCTTCATCCTGCGCGGCTTCGACGTGCGCACCAACCCCGGCGTGATGTACCGCGACGGCCTGAAAGTCCCGCTGCCGCATTACAGCGTCGCCGTCGAACCCTATGGCATCGAGCGGGTCGAGATCCTCAAGGGGCCAGCTTCCGTTCTGTTCGGCCAGGCCGCCCCCGGAGGCGTGGTCAACACCATCACCAAGCGCCCGACGGCCACGCCGTTCGGCGAGGTGAACGTCACCTACGGTTCTTACGCGCGCAAGCAGGCGAGCTTCGATGTCGGCGGCCCGCTGGATTCGGACGGCGCCTGGAAGTACCGGGTCACCGGACTCGGCCGCGACAGCGGCACGATGATCGATCACGTGCCGGACGACCGCTATTACGTGGCTCCCGCGCTGACATGGTCTCCCAACGCGGACACCGAGCTGACGCTGCTCGCCAGCCATATGGTCAACAAGACCGTCAACAACGCGGGATATCCCTTTTCAGGCACCGTGGCGTCAAACCCGAACGGCAAGATCGGGAGCGATGTGTTCACGGGCGAGCCGGGCTGGAGCAAATGGGACCAGAGCGTCTCGACGCTCGGCTATCAGCTCTCGCACCGCTTTAACGATGTCTTCCAGTTCCGGCAGAACGTGCTCGCCGGCACCTCGAAGACGAAGATCAACCATGCCTACACGTGGAGCTGGGTGACCGGCAGCAACCAGTCGCTGCTCGAGCGCGGCGCCTACAGCCGCACCGACGACGCCTGGGGCGTCAGCGTCGACAACCAGCTTCAGGCGACATTCGACACCGGCCCGGTCGCTCACAGCGTCCTGATCGGGCTCGACTACACGAGGGCGTCCCTGGAGCGGCTGCAGTTCGCGGGCTACAACAACCTCAGTCCGCTCAATCCCTTTGCGCCGGTCTACGGCTCATCCGTCGTCCTTCCGAGCCAGCCCAACACGCACACGCTGGAGCGGCGCAACCAGCTCGGCTTGTACGCGCAGGATCAGATCACCATCGACGACAGGTTGATCCTTCTGCTCGGAGGCCGGTACGACTTGGCCAGGGCGGAGACCACGAACCGGCTGACGGACGTGGTGACGAAGACCGACGACAACGCCTTCACCGGGCGCGCCGGCCTCGTTTACCTCTTCGACAACGGTCTTGCGCCCTACGTCAGCTATTCGACATCGTTCCAGCCGCAATCGGGGACGACCTCAGCGGCGCGTGGCTCCCGCCCCTTCGATCCGACCACTGGCCAGCAGTGGGAAGCCGGCATCAAGTACCAGCCCCTCGGCTGGAACGGCATGCTGACCGCCTCTGTCTTCGAGATCACACGTCAGAACGTCCCGACCGTCGATCCGAACGATCCTTCCTTCAACATTCAGGAGGGCGAGGTCCGGGCTCGTGGCGTCGAGCTTTCGGCCGTCGCCAACGTGACCGAAAGCCTGAAGATCGTCGCCGCCTACACCTACACCGACGCCGAAGTGACCAAGAGCAACGGAGCCGACCGCGGCAGGACCCCGGCCGCCGTGCCGCGCAACGCCGCCGCGCTCTGGCTGGATTACGCCTTCGGCACCGGCCCGCTGCGCGGGCTGAAGATCGGTGGCGGGGTGCGCTACATCGGTGAGACGCTCGATACGACAAACGCCTACAAAGTGTCGGCCTATACGCTCGCCGATGCGACGATCGAGTATGATTTCGGGGCGCGCAATCCCGCGCTTCATGGCGTCTCGGTCGCGGTCAGCGCCAAGAACCTCTTCGACAAGGAGTTCGTCTCCTCCTGCACCTACGCCTGCTTCTATGGCGAGCGGCGCTCGGTCTACGGGACGCTGAGCTACAAATGGTGAGGCTCGGCCCGCCCGCGCCGGAGCCGCAGTGATCGATGGCCCTCGCCGCCGAGCAGGCGCTGTCGGCGAAAGCCCGACGCTGACGCGTCGGGCTTTCGCCGCGTTGACCCTGGCCGGCGCCGCGTTTCCCTTGAACGCGTCGTGGGCGGATGAACCGCGCCGCTTGCGCATCGCCGCCCTCGACTGGGCTGGCGCGGAAGCGCTTCTGGCTTTGGGCGTGATCCCGATCGCGATCGCCGACAGCGCCGGGTATCGCAGGCAATTCGCACATGCGGCCCTGCCGGACTCGGTTCTCGATCTCGGCGGGCGCTGGCAGCCGAACTTCGAGCTGCTGGCGAGCCTCAAGCCGGACCTGCTGATCGTCTCTACTGAGAAAAGCCCGGACGAGGAGGTGCAGCGCCGGATCGCTCCTCGTCTGGCGATGTCGCTGCATGGCGCGGGCCTGTCACCGCTCGCGGCCGCCGCGGCTGCGCTGCGCCGTGTCGCCTCGGTCGTCGGGCGGGCCGCCGCCGCCGAGGCCGTCGTCGCGGCCGGAGACGCCGTCTTCGACCGAGCGGCGCAGAGCCACGCCGTCGCGACCGGTCCCGGGCTGATCGTGGCCGTGCTGGAGCCGGATGGCCTTCATATCACCGTGCACGCGAAAGGCGGCCTGATCGGCGAGACCATGGAGCGCTGCGGCGTTCGCGATGGGTGGACCCGGCCGACGGCTTCGATCTGGGGGTTTTCGAGGATCGGCATCGAACGATTGGCGGACGCGCCCGAGGCGAGGATCGTCGTCATCGATCAGGGTCAGCGGACCGCACGCGCTCTGCGATCGCTCGCGGGGAGCACGCTTTGGCGAAGCCTGCCTCAGGTCAAGGCTGGCCGCGTGACGCGCATGCCGGATCTGTTTCCCTTCGGCGGCTTCCCGACCGCCGTGCGTCTGGCGCGCGAGCTCCACGACATCGTCGCGCATGGGGCTGCCCGTGCGGGCTGAGACGGACAGCGGCTCATGGCCGGCCCGCCCCTCCTCCGGCGGCCTGCTGCCCGTGATGGGGCTCGCGGCTTTAGGACTGGCCCTGCTCGGCCTTTGGGGCGAAACGCCGCCATCGCAATGGATCATGGCGTTGTTTGCGCCGGACGCGACCGATCCACGTCAGATGGCGTTTCACCACGCGCTGCTGCCGCGGATCGTCATAGCGCCGATCGCCGGGGCGATCCTGGGCCTTGCGGGCGTCATCCTGCAGCAGGTCCTGCGCAATCCCCTCGCCGACCCGACCACGCTTGGCGTTTCCGCCGGCGCGCATTCGGCTCTCGTCGCGGCGACGCTGTTTGCGCCCGCGCTGCTCGATTTCGGCCGCGACGCCGTCGCCCTGTGCGGCGGCGCCGTGGCGTTGGCCTGTGTCTTCGCAGCGGCCGGCGGTCGCCGCTTCTCGCCGCTCGCCGTGATCCTGGCGGGCCTGCTCGTCTCGTTGTTCCTAGGCGCCGGAGCCTCGGCGCTGGTGGTGCTCAACCACGATTATCTGACGGAGCTGTTCATCTGGCAGAGCGGGTCGCTGCTCCAAAGCGGCTGGGCCAATTCGGCGAAACTGGCCATCGTCCTGATGGCGGGCGGCGCGGCGGCGGCCCTGATGGCGAGGGTCTTGTCGGTTCTCGACATCCAGGACGGCGGCGCGAAGAGCCTCGGCGTGCCGCTTGCGGCGGTCCAGAGCGGCGCATTGTTCGTCGCCCTGCTGCTTTCGACCACGGTCGTCGCGAGCCTGGGCGTGCTGGGTTTCATCGGATTGGCTGCTCCGGCGCTCGCCCGGCGAGCCGGCGCACGGACGTTTGGGGAGCGATTGACCTACGCGTCGCTCTTCGGGGCCGCGACCTTGTCGCTGACCGATCAGATCGTGCAGATCCTGCCTCTGGCGCAAGAAATCCCCACCGGTGTCGCGACGGCGGTGATCGGCGCGGCGCTGCTTCTCGGAATGTCGGGGAGGACCTCCGCGGCAGCGGTCGAGCAGCAGCCGTCCCATCGGTCGAACGGCCATGGCGGGCGGCGACGACCCGTCGTTCTGGTTTGCGTTCTCGGCGTCGCTCTCGCCGTCGTCCTGGGCGCCATTTTCATAGGCCGTGACCAGAGCGGCTGGCGTTGGAGCTCGCTCCAGGAACTCTCCGAATTGTGGCTATGGCGGGCGCCAAGGGCCGCCGCGTCTTTCGCCGCCGGCAGCATGCTCGGAATGGCTGGCGTGCTCATGCAGCGACTGACCGGAAATCCGATGGCCGCCCCGGAGATCCTCGGCATCTCGGCCGGCGCGTCCATCGGATTGATCGTCCTCCTGCTCGTGGCCCCCACCGTCGATGCCGGATCGACCGTCTTTGCGGCGAGCCTCGGCGCCGCGCTGGCGCTGGCCGGGGTCCTTCTCTCGGGCATGCGTTCGTCCTTCGCGTCCCAGCGCCTCGTCCTGACCGGCGTCTCCGTCGCGACCCTGTGCTCGGGGCTGACGGCGCTCGCGATGGCCAGCGGCGATCCCCGGCTCGGCGACATGGTGTCGTGGATGGCCGGCTCGACGCACCGGGTGACGCCGTCGGGAGCGGCGCTGGCGCTGACGCTGGCCGCGCTCCTCCTGCCGGTGGCGGCGTTGACGGCCCGCTGGCTCGACATTCTGCCGTTGGGAACCGTTGTCGCGACGACGCTCGGCCTCAGCCTCGGCAGAAGTCGCTTGTCGATCCTGCTTGTCGCCGCCACCGCGACGGCGAGCGCGACGCTCATCGCAGGTCCGCTCACCTTCATCGGCCTGATGGCCCCTCATCTCGGCCGGTTGCTCGGCTTTCGCCGTGTCGTGCCGCAACTGGTCGCAACCGCCCTGATCGGCGGCGGCCTGATGCTGCTGGCCGACTGGATCGCCCGTGTCCTGATCTTTCCCTGGCAGCTTCCGACCGGGATCGTGGCGACGCTTCTCGCCGGTCCCTTCGCGCTGGGCCTGCTGCGGCGAGCCTACCGATGGTCCGCCCCCTGAGACGTGGTCTTTCCTGATGTCCGGCGTCTAACCATGCGGAGGACGGCCTGACGCCGAGGACGAGGCAGTCACGCCCCGCGAGAGCGCGATAAAAAAGTTTCCTCTCGGGAGTCCCAAGCGCTCGCCCTCATTCGTCAGTCCCACAAGCCCGAAGGCCGTCGCGATCCGGGGAGCGGCGGCTGCGGGCGTCAGGGGTTATTGGGGGCTGTGGCGATGTCGCGTACGAGGCATAGAGTTTCACGCAGGATCGGCGGTCGCGTCGTCGTGCTCGCCGGGGCGTTGATCGCGATCCAGGGCGCGCCGGACGCCGCCGCCCAGACCGCGACGGAGTTCGGCGGAGCGAACGCGGCCGCCATTCCTCCCGGACCGCTGTCGGGCGCGCTGAACGCCTTCGCGGCGCAGACCGGCTTGCAGGTCCTCGCCGGCGCGGACGTCACGGCGGGCCGGCGTTCGGGGGGCGCACGAGCCGGGCTCGCGCCCGCCCGGGCTCTGGCGTCGTTGCTCGAGGGGACGGGCGTCAACGGCCGGATCGTCGACGGATCGCGGGTCGAGATCGACGCAGAGCCGCCGGCGCCCGTCCAACTCGTGACGGGGCAGGCCGAGGACGAAGCGACGACGCTTGAGCCGATCACGGTCTACGGCGAAAAGGCCGCCAGGGACTCCTCACGCACGTACACGAGCGTCGGCGTCGTCACCGACGAAGAGCTTCAGCAGTCAAGCGCCCGAGATGCGGCCCAGGCTTACAACCGGCTTGCCAACGTGCGTTCGTTCCCGAGCTCCTCGGGCGATTCCAGCATCGTGATCCGCGGTCTGAACGCGGAAGGCGTCACCGGGCCGAGCCGGGCGGCTCCGGTGATTTCGGTTCTGGTGGACGGCGCGCCGCAGAACATCGAGGCCATCCGTCGCGGCAGCCGCGGCGTCTGGGACGTCGAGCAGATCGAGGTGCTTCGCGGCCCCCAGTCGACGCTGCAGGGCCGCAATTCGCTTGGCGGCAGCGTGCTGATCAAGACCAAGGATCCGACCTTCGAGCCGGAGGTGATCGTCGACGGCTCGCTCGGAACCGAATCCTCGAGGTCGGGCGCTTTCGTCCTGTCCGGTCCGCTGGTCAAGGATCAGGTGGCGGTGCGCATCGCGGGTCAGATCTCGCGAGAAACCAAGGATATCAAATACGTCGCTCCCGGCTTCGACGACCAGCTCAGGGACGACTTCGAACAGATCCGCGCCAAGCTGCTGATCACTCCGGACGCCATTCCGGGCTTCTCGGCTTTGCTCAGCGTCAGCCGCACGCATGACAAGCCTGGCTGGACCTTCGTCTCCGGACCGGACTTCTTCGACCGGCGCTTCGATCCCACAGTGGGTTACGCCGCGGAGTTCCGCGACACCAAGGTCAACCGCTACGGTGCCGAGCTGTCCTACGAGTTCGCGCCGGGCTGGAAGTTGACGTCGCTTACGACGCTGTCGGAATCCGATCTCAAGATCCACACGCCGGCCGGAGCGCAGTTCAATCGCAACGACACGCGCGACGGCAAGGACCTGTCGCAGGACGTCCGCCTGAACTTCGACCCGGAAGGATCGAACCTTTCGGGCGTCCTGGGCGTCTTTGCGGGGCGCTACACCAACGACGTCGCGTCCGACATCGGCACCACCCAACTGGCGCCCTTCGGCGTTCCGAACGCGATCGTGCAGGAACTCAAGGCCGACACCAGGACGACGTCGATCGCCGCCTATGCAGACATACGGTACAAGCTGCTGGACCGCTGGACGCTGATCGGCGGCGGCCGTCTGCTTCGCGAAAAGGTCGGCGGGCGCTACGACGGACAGGCCCTCGACATCGACGCCACGCTTCAGTGCCTCGCCATCGGATGTCCGTTCCCGGTCTACGGCTCGCTCGACGAGCGGAGCTCGGTCAGCAAGACCGTGTTCCTTCCCAAGTTCGGTTTGGCCTATGATCTCGCCGACAACCAGACCGTCGCGGCGACCGCCGCCAAGGGCTATCGCTCGGGCTTCGCCGAGGTCGTCGCCGGCACGACGACCCTGCGAAAGATCTCCCCGGAATATCTTTGGTCATACGAAGTGGCCTATCGATCCAAGTGGTTCGACGACCGGCTCCAGATCGACGCAAACGTCTTCTACTACGACTACAAAGACCAGCAGCTTCTCTCGTTCAACCCGGCGTTCCCGGGCCAGACGATCACGGAAAACAGTGGCCGGTCGCACGCCTACGGCGCCGAACTCGAAACCCGCTGGCGTCCCATCGACGAACTGACGCTGTTCGCCAATCTCGGCCTGATGAAGACGCGGTTCGAAAAGGCCGTCACCACCGTCGGCGACCTGAAAGGCCACGAGTTCCCGGAGTCGCCCGCCGTGACCTTGGCGCTCGGCGCGCATTGGAAGCACCATTCCGGCGTCTTCGTCGGCGGCGACGTGTCGTACACCGATGGCTTCTTCAGCGCGGGCGACCTCGCCAACACGCGCAGCCGCTACGTGCAGTCCTTCACGCTGGTCAACGCCACGCTCGGCTACGAGATGAAGCACGGGACCGTGGCGCTGTTCGCGCGCAATCTGTTCGACAAGCAGTATCTGACCGGCGTCGACGCGAGCGGGCTTTCGGCGGCGATCGGCGACGGCCGCGTGGTGGGGGTGCGGGGCACGGCGAGGTTCTGATGGCCGCCATGCGCAGCATTCTGGCCGCCGGGCTGGCGCTGGTCTTGTCCTCGCAGGCGTTGGCCTGCGAGGGGCGGCTGTTCGACGGCCCGGACGTCATGGGCGCGCCGCTTTGCCTTCCGGCGTCCCCGACGCGCATCGTCGCGCTCGAACCCACCTTCAGCCTCGGCATGGCGCTCGACCTCGGCGCGCCAGTTGTGGCCGCGCCGATGTCAGGCATGAGCGACAAAGCGTTGAAGGCGCGCGCCGAACAGGCCGGCGTCGTCGACGTCGGAACCTTCGAGCAGCCGAGCCTCGAGCGCGTGATCGCGCTGAAGCCCGACCTCATCATCGGCAGCGGTTTTCTGGGCGCCAAAGCGCGCGACATGACGGCCCGGATCGCCCCGACCGCGCTGATCACCGCGGAGGACTGGAAGGCGTTCTATCTCACTGTCGCAAGGGTCACCGGGCGCGATCAGGCCGCCAAGGGCGCGTTCGACGACTACCAGCGTCGCGTCGCCGACATCCGCGCCAAGATGCCGAACGTGACAGTCTCGGTGCTGCGCATCACCCCTTGGGACTTCCAGGTCAATCTCGACAGGCTAGGTGCCTATGGCCCGTTCGCGGTGATGCGCGAGGCGGGCGTGAAGCGCACCGCCTACGAGACGTCCGACAGCGGTCCCGACCCGAAGCGTCCGGACTGGGAGGAGCTGGCGGCGCTCGACGGCGACGTGCTGCTCTACATCGTGGGCGGCGCGAACGACTCCGACCGCAGCGGTCGGCACGAGGAGGTTCTCGCCAATCCGCTGTGGAACATGATTCCGGCCGTGAAGGCGGGCCGGGTCCATCGCGTCGACGCCGCGACCTGGATGGAGTTCAGCGGCCTGGCCTCTGCGAACCGCGTCCTTGACGACATCGAGCGTTACGTCCTGAAGGCGCCGTGAGCGGAAGGGCGGCGCCACACCCCCCGAAGCCCAGGGGACGTCGGCGTCCGGCCGCGCTCGTCGTGCTCGGCGGTCTTCTCGGCGCCGTCGCGCTCTGGTCGCTTTCAGCGGGAACCACGCTCTATCCGATCGGAACGGTGCTGGACGCGCTGTTCGCCGGCGACGCCTCGCGCGATCACCTCGTCATCGGGACGATCCGTGCGCCCCGGCTTCTCGCCGGCATGCTCGCGGGCTCCGCTCTGGCGGTTGCGGGCGCGATCATGCAGGCGGTTACGGGCAATCCGCTCGCCTCGCCCGGGCTGCTCGGTCTCAATGCGGGCGCGGCCTTCGCGGTGGTGCTCGCGACCGCGATCGCCGGCGCCTCGACGGGCGGGGCCTTCGTCTGGCCGGCGTTCATGGGCGCGGCCGCCGCATCCGCGGTCGCCTACGGGCTGGGATCGGCCGGCCGCACGGGCGCGACCCCGCTGAAGATCGTGCTCGCAGGCGCGGTGCTGTCCGGTTTCCTCGGCTCGCTCACCGCAGCCGTGCTGGTGCTCGACAAGGGCGCGATGGACACGGTGCGACTGTGGACCGCCGGCTCGCTCGCCGGCCGGACCATGGCGCAGATCTGGATCGTCGGCCCTTACATCCTCTTAGGCCTCGCCACGTCGCTCTTCCTCGGGCGCTCCCTCACCTCGCTCAGCCTCGGAGCGGACGCGGCGCGCGCGCTTGGCCAGAACGTGCGGCTGTGGCGGGGCGTCTCGGTCGTCACCGTCGTGCTGCTCGCAGGCGGCGCCGTCGCGCTGGTCGGGCCAATCGGCTTCATCGGCCTCGTGGTCCCGCACATCGTCCGCATGACGGTCGGATCGGATCAGCGCTGGGTCATCCCGTTCTGCGCGCTGGGCGGCGCGCTGTTGCTCACCGCCGCCGACGTCGCGAGCCGCACGCTGCTCGGCCAAAACTTTCCGGCAGGCGTCGCCATGGCGCTGATCGGCGCGCCGTTCTTCATCCAGCTCGCGCGCCGCCGGGTCGGGCCGACGCCGTGAAGCGAACCGCGCTGGGCGCTGGATCGCTGATCGTCCTTATGTCGCTGGCCGGTCTGAAGCTGGGCGACGTCCCGATCTCGTGGACCACCATCTTCGCCATCCTGGCGGACCCTGCCGCCGCGCAGCCCGATACGGCGATGATCGTGCTCGACCTTCGCCTGCCGCGCATTGCGCTCGCGGCGCTGGTCGGCATGGCGCTCGGGGTCGCAGGCGCGATCACGCAGGCGATCCTGCGCAATCCGCTCGCCGAGCCCGGCACGCTTGGCGTCAACGCCGGCGCCGCGCTCGCGGTCACGGTGCTGATCGTCGCCTATCCGGGGTCCTCGCCCTTCCTCACGCCATGGGCGGGATTCGTCGGCGCAAGCGCGATGGCGGCCGCGATCTACGCCCTGTCGTGGCGCGCGGGCGCGACGTCGCTGCGCATCATTCTGGTCGGCGTCGGCCTGAGTTCGCTTGCAGGCGCCGCCGTCACGCTTCTCACCGCGCTCGGCGACGCCCGCGACGTCCATCGCGCCTTCATCTGGCTGTCGGGCAGCGTCTATGACGCGAGCTGGACGCAAGTCTCCGCGCTAAGCCTCTCGCTTTTTCCCTCGCTCGCGCTGTGCTGGCTCGCCGCGCGCGCGCTCGACGTAGCGTCGCTTGGGGCGACGGCCGCGCGAGCCGTCGGGCAGGACGTCCATCGCTTCCAGGGCTTCGTCATCCTGCTCTGCACGCTGATTTCGGGCGCCGCGGTCGCCGTTTCCGGCTTGATCGCCTTCGTCGGCCTGATCGCGCCGCACGCGGCGCGTCGCCTTGTCGGCCCGAGCCATGGGCAGATCATCCCAGCCTCGGCCCTGATCGGCGCCGTTATCGTCATGGCCGCGGACCTGATCGGACGCGTGGCTTTCGCACCGTTCCAGCTTCCTGCCGGGGTTCTGACAGCGATGATCGGAGCTCCGGCGTTTGCGTTTCTCCTGTGGCGGCGCCGGACGTCGATCGGATGAGGACGGCTGGCGACGCCGCTCGATAAAATGTTGTGGCGACGCAACAAGCGCGCGGAAATCGCGCGGCCGGCCGGCACCCTCCAGCGCATCGGTCGCCCATCCGATCCTGAACGAAATCAGCCGCTTCGACGGAACGCCGGCGATCCGCCCAGCAACAGACTGGAGACATTCTAAAACATTGATATTGCGTCACTTTTCTGGCGCTTCAAAGTTGCGGAAGGACCATGCGCGAGCGCGGTTGTCGGCCGCGCCTATGGTCTACCGGGCGGCATCTGACGCCGCGCGGCGAGTGACGAATTGCGGGACGACGCGCGACGATGACGACCGTGACTGGCGCACTGACGGGGCGTGGAGCCGGCGATGGCCACGATCTGCTGAACCGCGCCATCGAGGCGCATTACGAGGAGATGATCGCGGCCGCGAGCCGGGGCGGCAGAACGCGCGCGGCAGCGCTCGACATCGTCCATGATCTTTATGTGAAGCTCGCGATGCGGCCGGAGATTCTGGCCGACAAGCGCTCGCTCGGCGCCTTTCTGCGCCGCGCCGCCGCCAATCTCGGGGTCGACCGCCTGCGCCGCGAAGGCTTCGAACGCCGTCTTTTCTCGGGCGCCGAGGAGGAGGCGGCGGCTGTGGCCGCCCAATGTCCGGCGCCGGACCATGCGCTCGACGTCGAGCGTCGGATCGCGGTGCTGCGCCGCGCGATCGCTGAGCTGCCGCCGCGCCGCCGCGCGGTGTTCGTGCTGCATCGGATGCACGGGACATCGCCCGCCGAGATCGCGGACCGGCTGAAGCTCACCCGCAACATGGTTGATCGCCACCTCCGGCGCGCCTTCGCACATTGCCTCGATAGGCTCGCGGAGTTCGACTAAGAGTCCGGAACACGCCTCCTCATTCGTCAGGAATGGGAGACTCGAGGGCCGGGAGCTTTTTTTGACCGACAGGCGGACGGCCGACGTACGGCGAAAGCGCCATGAGCAGGCCGTGGATTGGCTTTTGCGCGCCCAGGACGGAACGTTGACGGAAGAGGACCGTGCGCGGTTCGAGCTGTGGCGTGCGGCCTCCCCGGAGAACCACAAGGCCTATGCGGCGGCCGAGCGCCTCATGGGCGACGCCCGAACGGCGATCGCGGGCGACCCCACGCTTCGCAACACGCCGACGACGGCAGGCGGCGCGGGAAAACCGATCGTCGCAGGCCTCCTCGTCGCGATCACGGCCGGCGCGCTGTTCTTCGCTTTCGATGGACCGATCCGGCTCAAGGCCGACATGATCTCGGGCAAGGGGGAAACGCCGATCTTCACGCTGGCGGACGGCTCCACGATCCAGCTCAACGCGTCGTCGGCCGTCGCCGAGGATTTTTCGCCGGCTCGCCGGACGATCCGCCTGCTCAAGGGTCAGGCCTATTTCGAGGTGAAGGCCGATCCCGAGAGGCCGTTCACCGTCGAGGCCGGCGACGCGCGGGTGACGGCTCTCGGCACGGCCTTCGACGTGCGTCTCGGATCGGGCGAGACCGACGTCGCCGTCGCGCAGCATTCGGTGCTGGTCGAATTCGACACGCCCCGCCCGGCCATCCGTCTTTCCGAAGGCGAACAGATAGCTTACGCGCCCTCGTCCGGCGAACTTACGAAGAGCCCTGGGGCCAAGCTCGCCACCTCGTGGCGGAACGGCCGGCTCGTGGTCGAGAACCGGCCGCTCAGCTTCGTGATCGAAGAACTGAACCGCAAATTTCCCGGCCATGTCGTGATCGGGCGGCCCTCGCTGGAAGAGCGAAGGGTGACCGGCGTTATCGGCATGTCGGACAAGAACGCCGCGCTGTCGTTTGTCGCGAAAGCGCTTGGCGTGAGGGTGATGAGGTTCGGCCCGATCAGCGTCCTGATGTGACGTCGATGATGACGTTCATCCCGCAGACGGGCATCGAAGCTCTCGCAATAGCCGTTCTACCAAGGGCTGCCGGGCTCGGTGAATGGGTCCTCGAGCCGACGGCGACAATCGTTGAGCCACAGCCGCCCGCGTTTGGGCTGTTTCTGCGGGACCTTCAGCCCCTCCCTCGCCAGATCTGTTCGACGCGCTTCAGGTTCACGCTCCAGCCGGCGAAGCGCAGCAGAGCCGCGATCCGCCGATAGCCGTAGGGGCCATACTGGACGGCGAGCGCGACGATATCGGCGGTCAGCGCCGCCTCGTCGTCGAGCCGCGTCAGGACGCTGCGCTGAGTCGACCGACGCTGCCCGAGAACCAGGCAGGCCCGGCGTTCGGTTACGCCGAGCGTCAGAAGGTGGATCGCACCAGACGCGTCGGTCATCTCCGTGTGCGCCACGTTTGAGACCAACGGCGCTACGGAACCGCCTGAGAATTGAACGATGCCTAGAGGATCATGGCCCTAAGGGGGGCCTGGTGGAAGAGAGTGGGAGTCGAACCCACCGGAGACCGTCTGACGGCCCCCTCCGGCTTTGAAGGCCGGCCGCCCCACCGGGGACGCTTCTCCTCCGAACAACACGCGGTTCACGCGTCCGGCTCCGTCACGGGCGCGCGGCGGAACAGGTCGCGGCGGCGGCTGTTGATCCGCCGTTCGTCGCCCCGGCGGATGGTGACGCCGTGACGGTCGAAGAACTCCAGGATCTGTATGGCGACCTTGCGGCCGTTGTCGAGCCTGTCGCGGAACGCCGCGGCGGTGACGACGCCGCGCGGGTCGGCCGCAGCCGCGGCGCAGGCGATCTCCGCCAGCTCCGCGGTGACCTCGCGGGGGAAAAAATGATCGTGGGCGATCTCGTCCGCCTGGCCGAGCCGGCTCACCAGCTTCAGCGCGCGGCGGATGTCGGCCTCGTCCTCGCCGAGTTCGGTCGCGAGGTCGCGCACCCGGGGCGGGCGGAAGCGCGCCGCGCCGCCGAGTTTCGGGGCGATGTCCGCCCAGAGCGCCTCGTCGGCGGGCGCGAGCCGCGCGGTGTGGCCCGGGAGCCGGACCCAGGCGCCGTCCACCGCGATCCGGCCCTCGCGCT
>NZ_JBHTMX010000052.1:0-17564 GCF_042679725.1 Methylopila musalis | reverse complement strand
CGCTGGCGGAGGCCGAGCTGCCGCCGCCTCCGCCGCCGCCTGCGCCGGATCCCTTCCGGCCCGGCCCGGCGCTGTCGCCGGCCCAGAAGGAGGCGGCGAACATGCTGGCGGCGCTTGCGGCCGGACAACGCTTCGGCGAGGCGCTGCTCGACGGCGTCACCGGCTCGGGCAAGACCGAGGTCTATCTCGACGCCGTGGCCGCCGCCCTCGCCGCCGGCCGGCAGGCGCTGATCATGGCGCCCGAGATCGCGCTGACGGCCGCCTTCATCGATCGGTTCGCCGCCCGCTTCGGCGCCCGTCCCGCGGTGTGGCACGCGAGCGTCGGCGAAAAGGCCCGTTCGGCGGTGCGAGCCGGCGTCGCCACCGGCGAGGTCCGCGCGGTGGTCGCCGCCCGCTCGGGCCTGTTCCTGCCGTTCCGGGATCTTGGAATCATCGTCGTCGATGAGGAGCACGACCCCGCCTACAAGCAGGAGGACGGCGTGCTCTACAACGCCCGCGACATGGCGGTGCTGCGTGGGCGCTATGAGGCGGCGCCGGTGGTGCTGGCCTCCGCCACGCCGTCGCTGGAAAGCCGCGTCAACGCCGAGCGCGGCCGCTACGCCCGGCTGGTGCTGCCGGACCGGTTCGGCGGTCGGGCGCTGCCTGCGATCGCGGCGGTCGACCTGCGCACGGCCGGCCCGGCGAAGGGCGCCTGGCTCAGCCCCCGCCTCGTCTCCGCCATGACCGAGACGCTGAAGGCCGGCGACCAGACGCTGCTGTTCCTGAACCGGCGCGGTTACGCTCCGCTCACCCTGTGCCGCGCCTGCGGCCACCGGCTGCAATGCCCCAACTGCTCCGCCTGGCTGGTGGAGCACCGATTCCGCGCCCGGCTCGTCTGCCACCATTGCGGCCACACCGGCCCCGTGCCCGACGCGTGCCCGTCCTGCGGAACGGCGGGCCAGCTCGTGGCCTGCGGCCCCGGCGTGGAGCGCATCCGCGACGAGGCGCAGGCGCTGTTTCCACAGGCGCGTGTCAGCCTTCTCTCCAGCGATCTCGCTGGCGGCGGCGAGGCGCTGCTGGCGGAGCTCGACGCCATCGAGCGCGGCGAGGTGGACATCGTGGTCGGCACCCAGATGGTGACCAAGGGCCACAATTTTCCCAAGCTCACGCTGGTCGGCGTGGTAGACGCCGACTTCGCGCTCGGCGGCGCCGATCCCCGCGCCAGCGAGCGCACCTTCCAGATGCTGGAGCAGGTGGCGGGCCGCGCCGGGCGCGGCGAGCGGCCGGGCCGCGCGCTGCTGCAGACCCATGAGCCCGATCACCCTGTCGTGAAGGCGCTGATCTCCGGCGATCGTGAAGGCTTCTACCGGCTGGAGACCCGCCAGCGGCAGCAGGCGGCCATGCCGCCCTTCGGCCGACTCGCGGCGCTGATCGTCTCCGGGCCGGACCGCGAGGCGACCGAGACCCACGCCCGGGCGCTCGCCCGCGCCGCGCCGCGCTCCAACGGGGTGCGCGTTCTGGGGCCGGCGGAAGCGCCGCTCGCGGTGCTGAGGGGGCGGCATCGCATGCGACTCTTGGCGCAGGCCCCGCGGGAGATCGACCTGCCGGCCTACCTGCGCGCCTGGCTCGCCGCTGCGCCGAAGGTTCGGGGGAGCCTGCGCGTGGCGGTTGACGTGGACCCCCAGAGCTTCGTCTGACGCGTAGAGCGCCGCGGCTCGCGACCTTGGTGTGACATCGTGTCGGCTTAGGTCGTTCGGCCGATCCGTCGGGGCCGGGCGGGCGTCGCCGCCGTAAGCCCATGATTACCAGCGCTTTTCGAGGCTTCGCCACAGAGGCGCCACGATGTTGCGCGGCTCGGGAAGCCGTGTTAGTCAACCGCCGTTTCGTGGGGAGCTCCTTGCGGACACAGGCCGCGCCGGCTGCGGGACAGTCGGCATTTCCGGGAGGGTTCGGGGCGTTCGCTCCGGTTCGGCCCCAGCTCCAACCAGCGAGAGAACGCTCGGTGGCAGGTAAAGACACTATCGTGTCCGGAACGGCGGGACGCTACGCTTCCGCTCTGTTCGATCTCGCCCGTGAGGCGAACCAGATCGACGCGATCGCGGGCGATCTGGACAAGGTGACGGCGCTGCTCGCCGAGAGCGAGGATCTGCGACGTCTGGTCCGCAGTCCGGTGTTTTCGTCGGACGAGCAGGAGAAGGCCATCGGCGCCGTTCTGGACCGCGCCGGCGTCTTCGGGCTCGCCGCCAACTTCGTGCGCCTCGTGGCGCGCAATCGTCGCCTGTTCGCGATCGAGAGCATCATCCGGGCGTTCCGCGCGCTGGTCGCCACCCACAACGGCGTCGTCGCCGCCGAGGTGACCGTGGCCGAGCCGCTGACGGACGCGCGGCGCGAGGCTCTCTCGCAGGCGCTCGCCGGCATCACCGGCAAGACGGTCGACTTCGACGTGAAGGTCGACCCGCAGATTCTCGGCGGACTCATCGTGCGGCTCGGCAGCCGCATGGTCGACGCCTCGCTCAAGACCAAGCTCAACGCCATCAAACTTGCAATGAAAGAGGTCGGCTGATGGACATTCGCGCCGCCGAGATCACCGCGATCCTCAAGGATCAGATCCAGAACTTCGGCCAGGAAGCCGAAGTTTCGGAGGTGGGCCAGGTTCTCTCCATCGGCGACGGCATCGCCCGCGTCTACGGCCTCGACAACGTCCAGTACGGCGAGATGGTCGAGTTCCCGAGCGGCGCCCGCGGCATGGCGCTGAACCTCGAGAACGACAATGTCGGCGTCGTGGTGTTCGGCTCCGACCGTGAGATCCGCGAAGGCGACACCGTCAAGCGCACCGGCGCCATCGTGGACGTGCCGGTCGGCAAGGGCCTGCTCGGCCGCGTGGTCGACGCGCTGGGCAACCCGATCGACGGCAAGGGCCCGATCGAATACGCCGAGCGCCGCCGCGTGGACGTGAAGGCGCCGGGCATCATCCCGCGCAAGTCCGTGCACGAGCCGATGCAGACCGGCATCAAGTCGATCGACGCGCTGATCCCGGTCGGCCGCGGCCAGCGCGAGCTGATCATCGGCGACCGCCAGACCGGCAAGACCGCCGTCGCGCTCGACACCATCCTGAACCAGAAGCCGATCAACGCCTCGGGCGACGAGAAGCAGAAGCTCTACTGCGTCTATGTGGCCGTCGGCCAGAAGCGCTCCACCGTCGCGCAGTTCGTGAAGGTGCTGGAGGAGCAGGGCGCTCTCGAGTACTCGATCGTGGTGGCGGCGACCGCCTCCGATCCGGCCCCGATGCAGTTCCTGGCGCCCTTCGCCGGCTGCGCCATGGGCGAATACTTCCGCGACAACGGCATGCACGCCCTGATCGTCTATGACGATCTCTCCAAGCAGGCCGTGGCCTACCGCCAGATGTCGCTGCTGCTGCGCCGTCCGCCCGGCCGCGAGGCCTATCCGGGCGACGTGTTCTACCTGCACTCCCGCCTGCTGGAGCGCGCGGCCAAGCTGAACGACGCCAACGGCGCCGGCTCGCTCACCGCCCTCCCGGTCATCGAGACCCAGGCCAACGACGTGTCGGCCTACATCCCGACCAACGTGATCTCGATCACCGACGGCCAGATCTTCCTCGAGTCCGACCTGTTCTACCAGGGCGTGCGCCCGGCGGTGAACGTGGGCATCTCGGTGTCCCGCGTCGGCTCGTCGGCCCAGATCAAGGCGATGAAGCAGGTCGCCGGCAAGATCAAGGGCGAGCTCGCCCAGTACCGCGAGATGGCGGCCTTCGCCCAGTTCGGCTCCGACCTCGACGCCTCGACCCAGCGCCTGCTGAACCGCGGCGCCCGTCTGGTCGAGCTGCTGAAGCAGCCGCAGTTCTCGCCGCTGAAGGTCGAGGAGCAGGTGGTGGTGATCTACGCCGGCACCAACGGCTATCTGGACAAGCTGCCGGTGTCCAAGGTGCGCGGCTTCGAGACCGGTCTGCTCGACCATCTCTACGCGAACCACAAGGACATCCTTGAGGAGATCCGCACGAAGAAGGAGCTCACGAAGGAGAACACCGAGAAGCTGAAGAGCGCTCTCGACTCCTTCGCGAAGACCTACTCGTAACGCCCGCCGCGCGCACCAAGGGAGCCTAAGGCGACGTTATGGCGAGCCTCAAGGAGCTACGAAACCGCATCGCCTCGGTGAAGGCGACGCAGAAGATCACCAAGGCCATGCAGATGGTCGCGGCGGCCAAGCTCCGCCGCGCCCAGCTTGCGGCTGAGGCCGCACGGCCTTTCGCCCAGCGCATGGAGCGGGTGCTCTCGAACCTGGCGACGAGCCTCAAGGACGCGCCGGGGGCTCCGCTGCTTCTGTCGGGCACCGGCTCGCAGCAGCGCCACCTTCTGGTGGTGGCCACCGCCGAGCGCGGCCTGTGCGGCGGCTTCAACTCGTCGATCTCGCGTCTGGCGCGGGATCGGGCGAACAAGCTGCTCGCCGAAGGCAAGGACGTGCAGTTCCTGTGCGTCGGCCGCAAGGGCGCCGACGTGCTGCGCCGCCAGTTCGGCCCCCGCATCCGCGAGGTGATCGAGCTCGGCGCGAACAAGCAGGTCGGCTATTCGGACGCCGAGGCGATCGCCGCCAAGGTGCTCGGCCTCTACCAGGCCGGCGAGTTCGACGTGGCCACGCTGTTCTTCTCGAGCTTCCGCTCGGTGATCAGCCAGGTTCCGACCGCGCAGCAGATCGTTCCGGCGGAGATCCCGCAGGGCGACGCCGGCGCGGACGCGGCCGGCGGCGCGATCTACGAATACGAACCGTCCGAGGAGGAGATCCTCGAGGATCTGCTGCCGAAGAACGTCGCGATCCAGATCTTCAAGGGGCTTCTCGAAAACGCCGCTTCGGAGCAGGGCGCCCGCATGTCCGCCATGGACTCCGCGACGCGCAACGCCGGCGAAATGATCAAGAAGCTGACCCTGAACTACAACCGCACCCGGCAGGCGCAGATCACGAAGGAGCTGATCGAGATCATCTCCGGCGCCGAAGCGCTCTGATTTTCGGACGAGGATTGACAACCATGACCGCTAATGTCGGCCGCATCACCCAGGTCATCGGCGCCGTCGTCGACGTCCAGTTCGACGGCCATCTGCCCGAAATCCTGAACGCGCTCGAGACGCAGAACAACCAGACCCGTCTGGTGCTCGAAGTCGCCCAGCATCTCGGCGAGTCCACCGTGCGCACCATCGCCATGGACTCCACCGAGGGCCTCGTCCGCGGCCAGAGCGTCAGCGACACCGGTTCGCCGATCGCGGTGCCGGTCGGCGCCGGCACGCTGGGCCGCATCCTGAACGTGGTCGGCGAGCCGATCGACGAAGGCGGCCCGGTGCTCAACGAGGGCCTGCGCCCAATCCACCAGCCGGCTCCGTCCTACGCCGAGCAGGCGACCGAGACCGAAGTGCTCGTCACCGGCATCAAGGTCGTGGACCTGCTCGCGCCTTACGCCAAGGGCGGCAAAGTCGGCCTGTTCGGCGGCGCGGGCGTCGGCAAGACGGTGCTCATCCAGGAGCTCATCAACAACGTCGCCAAGGCCCACGGCGGTTACTCCGTGTTCGCCGGCGTCGGCGAGCGCACCCGCGAGGGCAATGACCTCTACCACGAGTTCATCGAGTCCGGCGTGAACAAGGCCGGCGGCGGCGAGGGCTCCAAGTGCGCCCTGGTGTTCGGCCAGATGAACGAGCCGCCCGGCGCCCGCGCCCGCGTCGCGCTCTCGGGCCTGACCATCGCCGAGCACTTCCGCGACCAGGGCCAGGACGTGCTGTTCTTCGTGGACAACATCTTCCGCTTCACCCAGGCCGGCTCGGAAGTGTCGGCTCTGCTCGGCCGCATCCCGTCGGCGGTGGGCTATCAGCCGACGCTCGCCACCGACATGGGCGCGCTGCAGGAGCGCATCACCACCACCACCAAGGGGTCGATCACCTCGGTGCAGGCCATTTACGTGCCGGCCGACGACCTGACCGATCCGGCCCCGGCCGCCTCCTTCGCCCATCTCGACGCCACGACGGTGCTGAACCGCTCGATCGCCGAAAAGGGCATCTACCCGGCCGTGGACCCGCTCGACTCGACCTCGCGCATCCTGTCCGCGCAGATCATCGGCGAGGAGCACTACAACACCGCCCGTCGCGTCCAGGAGACCCTGCAGCGCTACAAGTCGCTGCAGGACATCATCGCCATCCTGGGCATGGACGAGCTGTCGGAAGAGGACAAGCTGACGGTGGCGCGCGCCCGCAAGATCGAGCGCTTCCTGTCCCAGCCGTTCCACGTGGCCGAGGTGTTCACGGGCTTCCCCGGCAAGTTCGTGCAGCTCGCCGACACCATCAAGGGCTTCAAGGGCCTGGTCGAAGGCAAGTATGACGACCTGCCGGAAGCCGCCTTCTACATGGTCGGCACCATCGACGAGGCGATCGAGAAGGCCAAGAAGCTCGCCGAGGGCTGATCGCCGCGACGAAAGACGCCTTCCGCCGGCCTGCCCGGCGGAAGGGCGGGCCCTATAACACGACGAGGCGCGGTCCGTTCGGCCGCGGCCTTCTCAGTGAAGTAGGTGTTCCATGAACGGCAAGGTCGTGTTTCTTCTGATCGGTCTCGTGGTCGGCGGTCTCGCCGGCTGGCTCACCCGGCCCGAAGCGGCGGAAGTGAGCTTCCTCGGCCTCAAGGTCGAGGTGCAGGGCGATCAGGCGGCCGCGCCCGGCGACCGGACGCTGACGTCCGGTCAGGCGCAGCATGTGGGCATCAGCGCCGCGATCGGCGCGCTGCTCGGTTTCGGCATCGGCTTCATGGCCGACCGCCGCCGCGGGTGACCGCCAGAGCTTGAGAGAACGGAACGATGGACAGCTTCCCCTTCGAACTGGTGTCGCCGGAAAAGCTCCTCATCTCTGAGGAGGTGCAGCATGTGGTGGTGCCGGGCGTCGAAGGCGAGTTCGGCGTGCTGGCGCATCACGCGCCCTTCATGTCGGTGCTGAAGCCGGGCGTCGTGAAGGTCTACAAGACCGAGGGCGGCGAGCCGCAGAAGCTGTTCGTGCGCGGCGGCTTCGCCGACGTGAACCCGAAGGGCCTCACCATCCTCGCCGACGAGGCGACCCCGCTGGACCAGCTCGACGCGTCGCGCATCGACGTGCTGATCGCCGACGCCCAGGAGGACGTGGCGGAGGCCAAGACCGACGACGAGCGGCTCAAGGCCGAGATCCGGCTCTCGCATTTCCGTCAGCTCAAGGCCGTGCACGTCTGATCGTCGCGCTGCTTCCGGGCTGAAAACGACGCAAGGCCGGGAGCGATCCCGGCCTTCGCCGTTTTTCGGCCTCCGTTTCACGCCAAAGGCCGGGGATCGCCGTTCTTGCGGGACGGCGGGACGGGGCCTAATTTGGCCGCTCGCTCAACCTCACGCTTTTCCGGAGACGCTCCGAACATGGCGCCTGCCTATGTCTCGACCCGCGGCGACGCGCCCCGGCTCGGCTTCGTCGACGCCATGCTGGCGGGCCTCGCCCGCGATGGCGGCCTCTACGTGCCCGAGACCTGGCCGACGCTCACCCGCGACGAGATCGCGGACCTCGCCGGCCGGCCCTACGCCGAGATCGCTTACCGGGTGATCGCGCCCTTCGTGGGCGACGCCATTCCGGCGGACGCGCTGAAGCGCATGATCGACGAGGCCTACGGCGCGTTCCGCCACGCGGCGGTGACGCCGCTGACCCAAGTCGGCGCGAACCGATTCGTGCTGGAGCTGTTCCACGGGCCGACGCTCGCCTTCAAGGACGTGGCGATGCAGCTGCTGGCGCGGCTGATGGACCATGCGCTCGCCGAGCGGGGCCTGCGCGCCACAATCGTCGGCGCGACCTCCGGCGACACCGGCGGCGCGGCGATCGAGGCGTTCCGCGGCCGCTCGCGGCTCGACGTGTTCATCCTGATGCCGGACGGCAAGGTGAGTGAGGTCCAGCGCCGGCAGATGACCACCGTGCCGGACGACAACGTACACGCCATCGCCATCGACGGCTCGTTCGACGACGCGCAGGCCCATGTGAAGGCGATGTTCAACCATCACGCCTTCCGCGACCGGCTGGCGCTCGCGGGCGTGAACTCCATCAACTGGGCGCGGGTGCTGGCGCAGGCGGTCTACTATTTCGCCGCCGCGACCGCGCTCGGCGCGCCGGCGCGCGAGATCGATGTCGTGGTGCCCACCGGCAATTTCGGCGATGTGTTCGCAGGGTACGTGGCCAAGCGCATGGGCCTGCCGATCCGCCGGCTGGTGATCGCCACCAACGTGAACGACATCCTCGCCCGCACGCTGGAGACCGGGGTCTACGAGGTGCGCGGCGTCGCGCCCACCACCTCGCCCTCCATGGACATCCAGGTCTCGTCCAACTTCGAGCGGCTGCTGTTCGACGCCGTGGGCCGCGATCCCGCGACGGTGCGCGCCGCCATGGCGTCGCTCGGCCAGTCGGGCTCATTCACGCTGCCGGCCGGGGCGCTTGAGGTCATCCGCGCCGAGTTCGACGCCGGCCGCGCCGACGAGGACGAGGTCAAGGCCACCATCCGCCGGGTGCTGGAGACCTCCGGCTACCTGCTCGACACCCACACCGCCGTCGCCTTCGCGGTGGCGGAGAAGGCGGAGACCGATCCGGGCGTCCCGCAGGTGGTGCTGTCCACCGCCCATCCGGCCAAGTTCCCGGACGCGGTCGAGGCGGCGTCCGGCGTGCGGCCGGGCCTGCCCGCCCATCTCGCCGATCTGCTGGAGCGTCCGGAGCGGCTGACCCGCCTGCCCAACGACGTCGCCGCGATCGAGGCCTTCGTGGCCGAACACGCCCGCGTGGCGAAGACCGCCGCCGCATGAGCGCCCGCGTCACGACGCTGCCGTCCGGCCTCGCGGTCGTCACCGACGCCATGCCGGAGCTTGGCACGGCGGCGGTGGGCGTCACCTTCGGCGCCGGCGCGCGGGCCGAGCGGGAGGACGAGCACGGCCTCGCCCATCTGCTGGAGCACATGGCGTTCAAGGGCACGGCCCGCCGCTCGGCGCTCGCCATCGCCGAGGAGATCGAGCAGGTGGGCGGCGACCTCAACGCCGCGACCGGCGTGGAGCAGACCTCCTATTCGGCGCGCGCGCTCGCGGCCGACGTGGGGCTCGCCCTCGACATCCTCGCCGACATCGTCACCGAGCCGGCCTTCGACCCGGACGAGCTGAAGCGCGAGCAGGGCGTGATCGTGCAGGAGATCGGCGCGGTGGAGGACACGCCCGACGATCTGGTGTTCGATCTGCTGCAGGAGACCGCGTTCCCCGACCAGCCGCTCGGCCGCTCGATCCTCGGCACGCCGAAGACGGTGCGCGGGCTCGACCGGGCGAAGCTCGCGGGCTTCCTCGCGCGCGGCTACCGCGCCGGGGCCGGCGTGGTGACGGCGGCCGGCGCCGTTGACCACGACCGGGTGGTGGAGGACGCCGCCCGCCTGTTCGCGCGCCTGCCCGGGGGCGCCGGCGACACGCCCGCGCCGGCGATCTATCGCGGCGGCGACCTGCGGCGCGACAAGCGCGATCTCGAACAGATCCACGTGGCCATCGCCTTCGAGGGCCGGCCCTATGACGCGCCGGACGCCTACGCCGCGCAGGTGTTCGCCAATCTCGCCGGCGGCGGCATGTCGTCCCGCCTGTTCCAGGAGGTGCGCGAGCGCCGGGGCCTCGCCTATTCGGTGCACGCCTTCCATTGGGGCTACGCCGACGCGGGCCTGTTCGGGGCCTATGCGGCGCTCGGGCCGGAGGACGCGGCGGAGATCCTGCCGGTGCTGCTCGACGTGCTGAACGGCGCGGCGGACGACGCCACCGAGCGCGAGGTCGCCCGCGCCAAGGCGCAGATGAAGGCGGGGCTGCTGATGTCGCTGGAGCAGCCGGCGGCCCGCGCCGACCACCACGCCCGGCACCAGCTCGCCCATGGCCGCCCGCTCGACCCCGACGAGATCGTGGCGAAGATCGAGGCGGTCGACGTGGACGCCGCCCGCGCGGCCGGCGCGAGCATGCTCGCGACGCCCTACACGCTGTCCGCGCTCGGCCCCACGCGCCGGCTTTTGTCGGCGGAGCGGCTGGCGGAGCGGCTCGGGCCGCGTCAGCGTCCGGCGGCCTGAGGCGGAGGCGGCGGGAGGATGGCGTTCTTCCGGACGCTCTCGGTCGCCGACACCGTGCCGACGCTGGTCGGCGACGGGGTGACGCTGCGCACGCCCCAGATGGGCGACCATCAGGCCTGGTCGGAGCTGCGCACGATCAGCCGCGATTTCCTGCGCCCCTGGGAGCCGATCTGGCCCTCCGACGACCTGACCCGCAACGCCTTCCGCCGGCGCCTCAAGCGCTACGCCCGGGAGATGGAGCAGGATCAGGCCTATCCGTTCTTCATCTTCGGGCCGGACGGCGCGCTGGTGGGCGGGGTGACGCTGAGCCAGGTGCGGCGCGGGGTGGCGCAGAGCTGCTGCGTCGGCTACTGGATGGGCCAGCCCTATGCGGGCCGCGGCCTGATGAGCAAGGCCATGCGGGCGCTGACGCCGTTCGTGTTCGACGGGCTGAAGCTGCGGCGGCTCGAAGCGGCCTGCCTGCCGCGCAACGTCGCGTCCATCCGGCTCCTGGAGAAGATCGGGTTCGAGCGGGAAGGCTGCGCCCGGCAGTATCTCTGCATCGATGGAATCTGGCAGGACCATCTGCTCTACGCGCTTCTGCGCGGGCCAAGGCTGGTCTAACGTGTCGCCGCCGCGCGAGCCCTTGCGGGATGCGGCGCGGCTGAGGAACAACGCCGCCCGTTAGGCTTCGGCCATGGGCGGGGGCCGGCGGGGCCGGCGTTCGGGAGAGTCCAAGCGTTGCGTATGGTCCGCGCCCTGTGTCAGGCGCTTCTCCTCGTGATCGCCGGTCTGGCGTGGGCGTCGCCCGCGGCGGCGCTGCAGCCCCTGTCCGTGACGGAGGACCAGGACGCCGTCGATCTTCTGGGCGCGATCGAGCGCCCGGCGGGGCAGGCGGATCGCATCCAGGTCGCCACCTTCCCCGGAGCGGACGGCATCGTGCGCCGCATCGAGGTGCGGTCCGAGCGGCCGGGCGACGGCCGGCAATGGGCGGTGTTCGCCCTCAGGAACGACGGCGACCAGCAGCTCGACCGGCTTCTGGTGTCGCCGCATTTCCGGCTGGTGGGCTCAGGGGTGCTGTGGCCCGATCTCGGCGAGGACCGCATCCAGAACGTCACCGCGAGCCAGGGCGTGCGGCCGGAGCGCCAGCACGCGGACTCCGACGACGTGTTCGCGCTGACCATCGATCCCGGCGCCACCGTGACCTACGTGGTCGAGCTGTCGTCGCCGAAGCTGCTGCAGCTGACGCTGTGGGAGCCGGACGCCTACAAGGACAAGGTCAACTCCTACACGCTCTATCGCGGCATCATGCTGGGCATCGCCGGCCTGCTGGCGCTGATCCTGACCATCCTGTTCGTGGTCAAGGGCTCGGTCATGTTCCCGGCGGCCGCTGCCCTTGCTTGGGCGGTGCTGGCGCATCTCGGCGTCGACTTCGGCTTCTGGCGCAAGGTGTTCGAGCTCGGCCCGGACGCCGACCGCTTCCTGCGCGCCGCGAGCGAGGCGGGGCTCGCGGCCACCATGCTGGTGTTCCTGTTCGCCTATCTCAACCTGAACCGTTGGCACGTGCGCTACAGCCACGTCATGGGGGCGTGGTTCGCCTTCCTGGTGGCGCTGGTGTGGCTCGCGGCCTACGACGCGCCGGTGGCGGCGGGCATCGCGCGGCTGTCGCTCGGCGCGGTGGCCTTCATCGGCTTCGGCATCGTGGCGTGGTTCGCGGCCCAAGGCTACGATCGCGCGGTGATGCTCGCGCCCACCTGGGCGCTGTTCGTGGCGTGGTCGGTGGCGGCCGCGGCGGCGGTCGGCGGCGGGCTCGCCACCGATCTCGCGCCGGCCTCGCTGCTCGGCGGGCTGGTGCTGATCGTGCTGCTGATCGGCTTCACGGTGATGCAGCACGCTTTCGCGGGCGGAGCCGTCGCGCCGGGACAGGCCTCCGACGTGGAGCGCAGGGCGCTCGCCATCACCGGAGCGGGCGACGTGGTGTGGGACTGGGACGTGGACGCCGACCGCATCCATGTGGGCCACGACCTCGAGCACGTTCTGGGGCTCCGGCGCGGCGCGCTGGAGGCGCCGGCGGCGCATTGGCTGGACGTGGTCCATGTGGCCGACCGGGACCGCTTCCGCGCCGGCCTCGACGCGCTGGTGCAGGAGCGGCGCGGGCGGCTGGTGGAGACCTTCCGCCTGCGCAGCCAGGACGGCCACTATCTCTGGTTCACGCTCCGGGCGCGGCCGGTGGTGGGCGCCGACGGCGAGGTGATCCGCTGCGTCGGCACGCTGCTCGACGTCACCGACGCCAAGACCACCGAAGAGCGCCTGCTGCAGAACGCGGTGCACGACAACCTGACCGGCCTGCCGAACCGCGAGCTGTTCGTGGATCGGCTCGACGCCGCGCTCGCCTACGCGCAGGGCGACGCCTCGCTGAAGCCGACGGTCATGGTGCTGGACATCGACCGCTACAAGAAGATCAACGAGAGCGTCGGCGTCGCCACCGGCGACACCATCCTCATCACGGTGGTGCGGCGCCTGTCGCGGCTGCTGAAGCCGCAGGACACGCTGGCCCGGCTCGGCGGCGACCAGTTCGGCGTGCTGCTGGTGTCCGAGCGCGAGGTGGAGGCCATCACCGCCTTCGCCGACGCGCTGAAGCGCACGCTGCGCTCGCCCATCAGCTTCGGCGGGCGCGAGCTGTTCCTCACCGCCTCGATCGGGCTGGTGCTGGCGGACGCCCGCGCCGGGGGAGGGGGCGAGGACCTGCTGAAGAACGCGGAGGTGGCCATGTACCACGCCAAGCGCTTCGGCGGCGACCATATCGAGGTGTTCAAGCCCACCATGCGCGCGGCCGCCTCCGACCGGGTGCTGATCGCGGGCGAGCTCAACCGCGCGCTGGAGCGCGGCGAGATGCGGGTGCATTATCAGCCGATCGTGCGGCTGGAAGATCGCTCCATCGCCGGTTTCGAGGCGCTGCTGCGCTGGGATCATCCGCGCTACGGCCGGAGGCCGCCGGACGAGTTCATCGCCATCGCCGAGGAGACCGGCCTGATCGTCGATCTCGGCCTGTTCGCGCTCGACGAGGCCGCCCGCCAGCTCGCCCACTGGCAGGAGCGGGTGCCCGGCGAGCCGCCGCTGTTCATGTCCGTCAACGTCTCCAGCCGCCAGTTCCTGCGGCAGGATCTGGCGCAGGACATCCAGAACGTGCTGAGCCGCCACGCGCTGCCCCACGGCTCGCTCAAGATCGAGCTGACCGAGAGCCTGGTGATGGAGAATCCGGAGCACGCGGCGCAGATGCTGCTGCGCATGCGGGAGCTTGGCGCAGGCCTGTCGCTGGACGATTTCGGCACCGGCCATTCCAGCCTCGCCTACCTGCAACGCTTCCCGTTCGACGTGCTGAAGATCGACAAGTCGCTGGTGCGGCCCACCTCGAACGGCCAGCGCCCGGTGATCCTGCGCTCGATCGTGAACCTCGCCCACGATCTCGGCATGGAGGTGGTGGCCGAGGGCGTGGAGACCGACAGCGACGCGGTGGAGCTGTTCCACCTCGGCTGCGCCTTCGCGCAAGGCTACGCCTTCGGCCCCGCCCGCAGCGCCGAGGACTGCGACCGCATGCTGGGCCTCGCCCCCGAAGGCGTCGCGCGCCGCGTGATGCAGGGCGCGCTCGGCCGGCGGTGAGCGCGGCGAGGACGGAGAACATCATGGGCGTGAACAGCGGATGGACGGCGATCGCCCTCGCGGCGCTGGCGCTGTGCGGCGCCGGGCGCGCCTCCGCCGAAGCTGCGAAGCCTCGGGTCGAGGTTCACCGCTCGCAGGCCGGCGAGAAGAACGCCGAGGGCTGGTATCCCGCGACCTCGACCCGAGGGCGCTTCAGCGGCCTCTCGCCGATCCCGTTCAACGACTACACGATCACCATCGAGGACCCGAACGTCGGCGCGCTGACCCTCCACGGGGTCGGGAGCAAGAGCGCGGACGGGATGGAGTTCGGGACGATCGAGACCGTGCGGACCGCGCGTCAGAAGGACGTCGATCTGCGGGGCGTGATCGCGCAGGTGGCGCGCAAGCAGGGCGCGGCCGCTCCCGACATCCGGGTCGAGACGATCGGCCGGGAGGAGATCGCGCGCGCCGCGTTCGAAGGGTCTGCGCGGGGCGTCGTGATGCGCGCGTCGAAGACGCAGGAGAGCGTGTTCAGCGTGATCTGCGAGTACCCGGTCGCATTGGCCGAAAGCGCGAAGCCGACCTGCGAGGACTATGTGGCGAGCTTCCAGGCCGGCGGCTGAGACCGGCTGACAGCTCGGCGCCCATCATGCCCGAGCGTGGTCATCGGGCATCCATGATTTTGGGCGCGCAAGGGCGGCGGCCTGTCGACATCTCGCGATGCGAACCTCGGTGACGCCCACACACCGCGCGGGCATGACGGGTCTCTCTGCGGCTTTCGCAGATCGCCCTCGCGTTCGAGGCCCCGCCCTTCAGGCGTGGCCGGCTTCCGCGGACAGCTTGCCGAGGTCGATGCCGATTTTCGCGAGCGCGCGCTCATACTTGGTGTCGACCGAGAGGTCGAACACCAGCTCCCGGTCGGCGGGGCAGTTCAGCCAGCCGTTGGCCTGGATCTCGTTTTCGAGCTGGCCCGGCGCCCATCCGGCGTAGCCCAGCGCCAGCAAGGCGCTGTCCGGCCCGTCGCCGCGCGCGATCGCCTTCAGGATGTCAAGCGTCGCCGTCAGGCAGATGCCGTCGTCGATCGAGAGCGTGGAATCCTCGATCATGAAGTCGGCGGAGTGCAGCACGAAGCCGCGGCCGGACTCCACCGGCCCGCCGCGCATCACCGGCACGCCGCCCGCCTTCTCCGGCAGGCGGATCTCGTCGCCGTCCGGGATGATGTCGAGCTGCACCAGCAGGTCCGGGAAGGTGATGTGCGAGGCCGGCTTGTTCACCACGATGCCCATGGCGCCCTCGGGCGAGTGGGCGCAGACATAGATGACGGTGCGCGAAAAGCGGTCGTCCTCCATGCCCGGCATCGCCACCAGAACCTGCCCGTCGAGATAGCCCGACTTGGCGCTTCGATCCGGTTTCGGCTGGCGAAGAATGTGCGGCATGACAAAAGAGTAGGGCCGGCGCCCTGATTTTGAAAGCCGGTCCCGCGCTGGAATTTCGCCGCAGGCCGCGGTCCGGCGCCGCCGTCACGGCGAGTTGCGTTTGGCGTGCGCGGGCGGGGCGCGTAGGGTGCGCCGGCCATGGTTCTCCGCCGCCTCTTCGCCCCCTTCGCTCTCGCCGTTCTGCTCGCGTCGCCGGCCGCGGCCGAGCCCGCGAGCCCGTGGGTCGAGGACGGCGCCTCGGCGTTGCGCCTGATCGACGCCGGCGAGGAGGCGGGCGGCGAGCGGCTGGTGGGCCTCGCCATCCGGCTCGACGCGGGCTGGAAGACCTACTGGCGCCAGCCCGGCGACAGCGGCGTGCCGCCCCAGTTCGATTTCTCCCGCTCCGAGAACGTGGGCGAGGTGACGGTGGTGTTTCCGACGCCCGAGCGCATGACCGACGAGGCCGGCGTCGCCAATGTCTATCACGGCGAGGTTCTGCTGCCGCTGCAGGTGCGGCCCAAGACCGCCGGCGCGCCGGTCCGGCTTGCGGTGAGCGTGGATTACGGCGTCTGCGACAAGGTCTGCGTGCCCGCCCGCGGCGAGGCGGCGCTGGCGCTTGAGACCGACGGCTTCTTCCCCGGCCCGGCGGCGGCCGCGGTGCGGCGGTCGTTGGCGAAGGCGCCGAAGCGTGTAGCGCTCGGCGCGGCGGCGGACGGACTCGCCATCGCCTCCCTCCGCCGGACGGACCGCGAGGTGGAGGTGACGGCTAAGGCCCCTGGACCGGACGTGGCGCTGTTCGCGGAGACCGGCGACGGCCGCTTCGCGCCTTCGCCGCAGCCGGTGGCGGGCGCGCCCGCCGGCGAGGCGCGCTTCCGCATGGCCTTCGACGGCGCGCTGCCGCAATCCGGCCTGCGCCTCACGCTCGCGGTCGCCGGCCATGCGATCGAGGTGTCGGCGCCCCTCGACGCTATCGTGCGGACGCCTTAAGTCTCCGGCGCGCCCGCATGGGGCCGCCTGAAGGAGACACGCCATGGCCATCGAGGTCGGTTCCCGCCTGCCCAACACCACCTTCCGCACCTTCGGCCCGGACGGCCCCGGCACGGTGATGGCGGACGAGATTTTCGCGGGCAAGAAGGCGGTGCTGTTCGCGGTGCCGGGGGCGTTCACGCCCACCTGCCACAAGAACCATCTGCCCGGCTATCTCGCCCGCCTCGACGAGCTGAAGGCCAAGGGCGTGGACGTGGTGGCGGTGACCGCCGTGAACGACGTGTTCGTGATGAACGCCTGGGCGGAAGCCACCGGCGCCAAGGACAAGATCGTGTTCCTGTCGGACGGCGGCGCGGATTTCGCCAAGGCGATCGGGCTGGAGCTGGACGCCACCGCCGGCGGCCTCGGCATCCGCTCCAAGCGCTACGCCGTGGTGCTGGACGACATGGTCGTCACCTATCTCGCGGTCGAGGATCAGCCGGGCAAGGCCGACCAGTCCAGCGCCGAGCGCCTGCTCGAAAGCCTCTGAGAGGCTGAGGCCCCTCTCTTGTCCCGGCCTTGAGCCGGGACCCTTAAACGCCGGCGTATGGGGCTGACGCGCCCCGGCCGACGTGCGTTGTTCGGGACCCTCAGCGGTTCTGGGTCCCGGCTCGAGGCCGGGACAAGAGGGCTTGCGCTCACGGCGCGACGTCGAGCGGGGCTTCGGGGCGCGCGAGGGTGAAGTCGTCGATCAGCACGTCGAGGCGCAGGCGCCAGCGGCCGGGGACGGCGAGCGGGGCGTCGGTGATGGTCCAGGCGCCGTCGTCGGCGCGGATCGCCTCCCGGTGGATCGGCTCCACCCCGACGGCCTCGGGCGGGGACAGCACGAGCGTGACCGCGACGGGATCGAGCGGGGCTCCGTCCGGCTTGCGCAGACGGATCGCGACGGCGCGGTTGCCGACGCGCGGCCGCTCAATCGTGACGACGGCCTCCAGACCGGGCGCCGACAGCGCGATCGGCGCGGCCTCCGTCGCGGTCAGCGTTCGTGGCGGCGGCGTGAAGCGCCAGCCCGCGGCGACGCCGAGAATGGCGACGACCACTACGGCCTCCGCCAGCGCCACCCGGCCGATCCGTCGTCCCGCGGCGCCGTCCCGAGCGAGCGCCGGGGCCGTCAGCCGGAAGCGGTTGACGCCCGCGAGCGCGAGAAGCAACGCCACGAGCGCGAGCTTGGCGAGCAGGAGGCGGCCGTAGTCCGTGCTCCACAGCGCTTCGAGGCTTCCAAGCTGGATGACCGCCAGCGGCGTGCCCGCGACCACCAGCGCCGCCACCGTGAACGGCGCGGCCCGGGAGAAGCGTTCGAGCGCGGCGACCGAGAACCGCGTCGCCAGCGCCAGCAGCGCGCCGGCCCAGACCGCCGCGGCGACGCCGTGGACCACCACGGCCGGAAGCGTGACGGCGCGCGGGGCGGCG
>NZ_JBHTMX010000051.1:0-17734 GCF_042679725.1 Methylopila musalis | reverse complement strand
GCCCTCGAGCGCGGCGTGGGCGGCCGCGAGCGACGCGCGCTCCTGAGCCGCGGAGCGGATCTCAAGCGATGTGACGGCGAGGATCGCGCCGGCGAGCGCCGCGAGCAGCAGGGCGACCAGTCCCGTGAAGCGGACCGGCAGCGCGCGCCGCCAGCCCGCGCGGGACGCGCCGATGGGGAGGGACATGAACCGCGCGTCTCCGATACGCTTCAATCTACGCCGACCCGCGGAGAGTGCGCGGGGATGGTCAATGAAGCGTTACGGATCGGCGCATCTGTCCAAAATCGGGACTGCGCCCGAACCGCGCAACCAAACGGAAAGGCGCGCCGGTCTAGTCTGGCGCCGAGACTTCATCAGGGGCGAAGGCGTCCAAGGCCATGACCGTGCTCATCACCGGCGGCGCCGGCTACATCGGCTCCCATATGACGCTCGCGCTGCTGGCGCGGGGCCGCCGCGCGATCGTGCTCGACGATCTCTCCACCGGCTCCCGCGACGCGGTGCCGGTGGGGGCGCCGCTGATCGTGGGCGACGTGGCCGACGAGGCGCTGGTGCTGCGCCTGATCGCCGAGCACGGCGTCACCGCCATCGCCCATTTCGCGGCCAGGATCGTGGTGCCGGACTCGATCCGCGATCCGCTCGGCACCTACATGGCCAACACCATGAAGACCGCGCAGCTGCTGCGCGCGGCGACCGCCGCCGGCGCGCCGCACTTCATCTTCTCCTCCACCGCCGCCGTCTACGGCCTGCTGCCGCCGACGCCCACGCCCGAGACCGCGCCGCTCGAGCCCGCCTCGCCCTATGGCGCGTCCAAGCTGATGTCCGAGCGCATCCTGAGCGACGCCGCGGCCGCCCATCGCCTGCGCTACGTGGTGCTGCGCTACTTCAACGTCGCGGGCGCCGACCCGCAGATGCGCACCGGCCAGCGCGCCGCCGGCGCCTCCAACCTGATCACGCTCGCCACGCGCGCCGCCCTCGGCATGACGGACGGGCTCGACATCCTCGGCACGGACCTGCCGACGCCGGACGGCACCGGCGTGCGCGACTACATCCACGTCTCCGACCTCGCGGACGCCCATGTGGCGGCGCTCGAGCATCTGGAGGCCGGCGGCGACAGCGCCACGCTGAACTGCGGCTACGGCCGGGGATTTTCGGTGCGGGAGGTGATCGACGCCGTCCGCCGGGCGGCGGGACACGACTTCCCCGTGCGGGAGAAGCCGCGCCGGGAGGGCGACCCCTTCATCTCCATCGCCGACGCCCGCGCCATCCGCGCCACGCTGGACTGGACGCCGAAGCTCGACGACCTCGACGTCATCGTCGCCCACGCGCTGGAATGGGAGCGCCACTACTGGGGCGCGGAGGAGCGCAAGCGCCTCTGGACCGCCCGCCGCGCCGCGGGGTGACGGCAGGCGGGCGTTACATTTCAATGGCAGCCTTCGGCTCGCCAAAGCGACGCGACTCGCAAACCGTCATGCCCGGCGAAGCCGGGTATCCATGACTTTTCGCCCAACGACGGCTCGACGCCTCAAGTCGTGGATGCCCGAGACAAACTCGGGCATGACGGCTCGGATACGCTTTCGGGCGGGCGGCCTTTTCGGCCTTACGACCGGCCGTTTGCGGCTGGCTTCGATTTTTCGCCCAACGACGGATCGACGCCTCAAGTCGTGGATGCCCGAGGACCAAGCTCGGGCATGACGGCTCGGATACACTTTCGGGCGGGCGGCCTTTACGGCCTCACGACCGCCCGTTGGCGGCCGGCTTCAGCCGCAGCACGCGGCCTTCGGGATTGTCGGTGAGCAGGTAGATCAGGCCGTCCGGCCCCTGCCGCACGTCGCGGATGCGCTCGCCCACGTCCTCCAGCAGCCGCTCCTCCTTCGTCACCTTGCCGTCGGCCAGTTCGAGCCGCGTCAGCGAGGGGATGGCGAGGCCGCCGACGAAGACGCTGCCCTTCCAGCCCGGCAGCGCGTCGCCGGTGTAGAAGGCGAGGCCCGAAGTTCCGATCGAGGGGACCCAGTAATGCGCTGGCTGCTCCATGCCGGGCTTCGACGGGCCGTCGCCGATCGGCCCGCCGGAATACTCCACGCCGTAGGTGATGACCGGCCAGCCGTAGTTCTTGCCCGGCGCGATGCGGTTCAGCTCGTCGCCGCCGCGCGGGCCGTGCTCCACCACCCACAGCGTCTGATCGGCGGGGTTGATGGCCGCGCCCTGGATGTTGCGGTGGCCGTAGGACCAGATCTCAGGCTTGGCGTCGTCGCGGCCCTCGAACGGATTTCCCTTAGCCGGCTTTCCGTCCATGTCGAGCCGCACGACCTTGCCGAGCGTCTCGTCGAGCGCCTGCGCCTTGACGCGGAATTCGGGGTTCGAGCGCTCGCCCACGCCCACGAACAGCGTCCCGTCCGGGCCGAACACGATGCGCGAGCCGAAATGCAGGGTGGAGGCGTATTTCGGCGCCTGCCGCCAGATCACGCTCACGTCCTCGAGCCGGGCGGCGTTGTCGGCGAGACGGCCGCGGCCGAGCGCCGTGCCGTTGACGCCGTTCTCACCCGCTTCCGAGAAGGTGAAGTAGACGAGCCGCGTCTTGCCGAAGTCGGGCGCGACGGCGACGTCGAGCAGGCCGCCCTGCCCGCGGGCGTCCACCCGCGGCAGCCCCGTCACCGGCGGCGCCACCTTGCCGTCGGGCGAGACGAGGCGGAGCTTGCCGGCCTTCTCCGTCACCAGCATGCGGCCATCCGGCAGGAAGGCGAGGCCCCAGGGCCGCTCCAGCCCTTCGGCCACCGTCTCCACCGTGAAGGCCTGCTTCTCGGATTTCACCACCGTGGCCGCCGGGGGCTTCGATTGCGCCAGCAGCGGCGACGCGGCGGCGCCGGCCAGCAGGATCGCGGCGAGGGCGGGGAAGATCACGCGGCGCATCGACGGCCTCCGGGGGCGGTTCGGGGTTGAGCCTTGAGGTAGGCGCGAAGCGGCAGGCTTCAATTCACGTGGCCGTCAGCGCCGCACGAGCGTCCGTGCGAAACCGTCGGTGGCGCGCACCAGCCGGTCCAGAATGCCCGGCTCCGAGAAGGCGTGGCCGGCGTCGTCCACCATGTGGAACGCCGCCTGCGGCCAGGCGCGGCGCAGGTCCCAGGCGGTCACGGCCGGCGTCGCCACATCGTAGCGTCCCTGCACGATCACGCCCGGAATCGCGGCGAGGCGGCCCGCGTCGCGGATCAGCTGTCCCTCTTCGAGCCAGCCGCCATGCACGAAGTAGTGGTTCTCGATTCGGGCGAAAGCGAGGGCGTAGTCGTCGTCGCCGTGCTGGCCGGCGATGGCCGGGTCCGGCCGCAGGGTGATGGTCTCGCCCTCCCACAGGCTCCAGGCTCTCGCGGCCCTCAGCTGCTCCGCCTTCTCCTCGCCGGTGAGGCGGCGGCGGTAGGCCGCCATCAGATCGCCGCGCTCGGCCTCGGGGATCGGCGCGAGGAAGTTCTCCCATTTGTCGGGGAACAGCAGCGAGGCGCCGGACTGGTAGTACCAGTCGAGCTCGAACTTGCGCAGCGTGAACACGCCCCGAAGCACCAGCGCCGACACCCGCTCGGGATGGGTCTGCGCATAGGCGAGCGCGAGCGTGGAGCCCCAGGAGCCGCCGAAGACCAGCCAGTCCTCGACGCCCGCGAGCGCCCGGAGCCGCTCTATGTCGGCCACCAAATGCCACGTTGTGTTGGCCTCCAGCTCCGCATGGGGCGTGGAGCGGCCGCAGCCGCGCTGGTCGAACAGCAGCACGTCGTAGACCGCCGGGTCGAACAGCCGGCGATGGGCGGGGCCGCAGCCGCCGCCGGGGCCGCCGTGAAGAAACACCGCCGGAAGCCCACCCGGCGTTCCGCAGCGCTCCCAATAGACCCGATGTCCGTCGCCCACGTCGAGCAGGCCGCTCGCATAAGGCTCGATCGGCGGATAGAGCCCGCGCCGCCCGTCCGTACCCTCGTCCGCCATCGCGACCTCCCGCACCGCCTCGACCCGTCGTCGCGCGGCACGTTGGCCGCGTCGGGCTGCGCCGTCAACGCCCGGCAGAATGTGCCGCCCGGCACGCCCGGCGCCGGTGAAACCGTGGCGCTCCCGCCCCCAAGCCACTGATTTCGTTCAAAAACATATCTGGCCCCGCGTTTGCTCGGTGAGGACGGCAGCGCCTCGCGAGCCATGGCCCTTCGAGGCCGGCGCGAGCGCATTTCGACGGAGCGGGTCGGGAGACGACGATGGGCATTTTCGGGGCACTGAACACCGCCGTGAGCGGGCTGAAGGCGCAGTCCTTCGCGCTCGAGAACATCTCGGGCAACATCGCGAACTCCAGCACCACCGCCTACAAGCGCACGGACACCGCCTTCTCGGATCTGGTGCTGGGCGGCGAGCGCTCCAACAAGACCCGGACCGCCGGTTCGGTGATGGCCTACACGCGCCAGACCAACAGCGTGGGCGCTTCGCCGACGGCGTCGTCCTCGTCCACCTCGCTCGCCGTCAACGGCTCGGGCTACCTGATCGTGCAGGACGCCACCGGCTCGGTGAACGGCGCGCCCACCTTCGGCGGCGGCGACCTCTACACCCGGCGCGGCGACTTCGAGCTCGACAAGAACGGCTATCTGGTCAACGGCCCGGGCTACTACCTCAAGGGCTACGCGCTCGATCCCACCACGGGCGCCCGCACCGGCTCGTCCACCGAGCTGATCCAGGTGGACGGCGCGCCCTATCCGGCGGCGGCGACCGGCGCCATCACCTACAACGCCAATCTGCCGAGCGAGCCGAAGACCACCAACTACGTCTCCGGCGACGAAAGCTCCTGGCTGCTCGGCTCCACGCTCGGCTCCACCATCAGCGCCAGCGAGAGCGACGCCTTCCTGGCGAGCTCGGTCGCCGGCGACAGCGTGACCGTCTATGACGGCGCGGGCGCGTCCTACGACGTGCAGTTCCGCTGGGGCAAGCTGACCAACGCCGACGCGACCGCCGGCACCAGCGACACCTGGGCGCTGTTCTACCAGTCCAACTCGTCCGCCACCGGCGACGAGACCGCCTGGACCCAGGTGGACGCCGACGCCGCGACCGCCGGAACGCAGGCCTTCACCTTCGAGGACGGCGTCCTGACCTCGCCCGCGGGCGGCTCCGCCACCATCGCCGGCCTCTCCATCAACGGCACGAATCTCGGCGACGTGACGCTCTCGACCGGCGCCACCGGCCTGACCCAATACGCCGACGCCACCGGCCTGGTGGACACCTCGCGTGTGTCGCAGGACGGCTCCGCCGCCGGCGACTATCTCGGCCTCGAGATCACCGACGGCGGGCAGGTGGTCGCGAGCTACAGCAACGGCCGCACCCGCGCGCTCTACGACATCCCGGTCGCGACCTTCGCCGCCGAGAACCAGCTCCAGCAGCTTGACGGCGGCGCCTTCGCCGCGACCGTGGCCTCGGGCGACCCGACCATCGGCGACGGCTCCTCCATCGTGGGCTCGGCGCTCGAACAGTCGAACGTCGACATCGCGGACGAGTTCACCAAGCTCATCGTCACCCAGCAGGCCTATTCGGCCAACACCCGCGTGGTCACCACCTCCGACAGCATGCTGCAAGAAGCGCTGGCGATGATCCGGTAAGGCGAAAACCGCCGTCTCGCGCCGCGGGCCTTTTAAGGGTTCGCGGCGCCCTTTCTTAACGGGCCTTAAGCCCAAGTGGTCTCTTGGTCATCAGGATTGGGGAACATGAGCCTCACCTCCGCCCTCGGCTCTGCGCTTTCGGGCCTCAAGGCCAATCAGGCGGGCCTCGACGTGGTCGCCGGCAACGTGGCCAACGCCTCGACGCCGGGCTACGTGCGCAAGTCCACCAGCCCCGTGGCCTCCGTCGCGGGCGGCGCGACCACGGGCGTGCGCACCACCGAAGTGAAGCGCGAAATCGACCTGCAGCTGCAGAAGCAGCTTCGCACCGAGACCGCCGGCGCCTCGTACGCCTCGACCCGCGCGGCGTTCCTGGAGCAGCTGCAGAGCCTGTTCGGCACGCCCGGCGCCGAAAGCTCGCTCGACGCGCAGGTGTCGGACCTCTCGACCGCCATCGACGCCCTCGCCGCCTCGCCCGACGACCAGAGCGCCCGCGCCGGCGTGCTGCAGCAGGCGGGGCTTCTGGCCCAGCAGCTGAACGCCGCCACCACCGACGTGCAGGCGCTGCGCGCCTCCGCCGATCAGGGCCTGAAGGACGGCGTGGACGCCGCCAACGAGGCGCTGACCTCGATCGAGACCATCACCCGCGCCATCGTGCAGGCGCAGGCGCGCGGCGGCTCCACCGCCGATCTCGAAGACCAGCGGGACATGGCCGTCAACACCCTGTCCGGGCTGATGGACGTGAAGGTGGAGAGCCTCGCCGGCGGCGACATCCGCATCAAGACGCAGGGCGGCCTCACCCTCTACGACAACGGCGCCTCGACGCTGAGCGTCACCGGCGGCGGCGCGCCGGTCACCGCGGGTTCGGCCTACGCCTCCGATCCGTCGCGCTCGACGCTCGGAACCGTCACCCTCACCTCGCCCTCCGGCTACGCCACCGACCTGCTGGCGAACAACGCCCTGCGCTCCGGCGAGCTGAAGGCCTATGCGGAGCTGCGCGACGAGACGCTGCCGCAGGCCCAGACCCAGCTCGACGAGCTCGCCTCCCAGCTCGCCCTCGCCTTCGGCGCCACGACCACGACCGGCGAGGCGGTGACGGGCGGCGTGGCGCTCGACGTCGCGGGCGCGCAGCCCGGCGACCGGATGACGCTCGCCTACACGAGCGGCGGCGTGGCCGGCGCGGCGACCATCGTCAACGTCACCGACCCGTCCCGGCTGCCGCTGTCGGGCGGCCTGATCGGCGTCGACTTCTCCTCGCCCACGGCGGCGGCGGACATCGAGGCCGCATTGCAGGCGGCCGGCGCCGCGGTGACGGTCACGGCCACCGACGACGGCTTCGCCTTCACCTCGGGCGCGGCGGACGTGACCGTCACGGGAGCCACGTCCCGCGTCACCGCCACCGGCCTGTCGGACGGCTCGGTGGCGCTGCCGCTGTTCGTGGACGGCGCGGGCGGCGCGATCTATTCCGAAAGCCTCGACGGCGGCGCCCAGCGCACCGGCTTCGCGGGCCGCATCACCGTCAATCCCGACCTCATCGCCGACCCGTCCGCGCTGGTGAAGACCTCGGCCGACGCCGCCGCCGGCGACCAGACCCGCGTGGACTTCCTGAAGGACGCGCTGTCCGGCGACCGCACGTTCTCCGGCGACGCCGGCCTGCGCGGCTCCTCCGCGCCCTTTACCGGCACGCTGTCGGAGTTCGCGCAGGGGATCATCTCCACCCAGGCCTCGGCCAGCGCCTCCGCCACCCGCGTTGCGGACGGGCAGTCGCTGGTGGTGTCCTCGCTGGAGGACCGCTTCTCGGCCGCGTCCGGCGTGGACGTGGACGAGGAGATGACCAAGCTCATCCAGTACCAGACCGCCTACAGCGCCAACGCGCGCGTGATGACGACGGTCAACGACATGCTCAAGCAGCTCCTGAACATCCTCTGAGGACGGCGCGCGCCATGACCAGCATCGGCCCCTATGCTTCCGTCGGCCTCGGCCGCCCGAGCCTCACCCGCGCCCAGAGCGACCTGCGCTCGCAGATCGACGACCTGACCCAGCAGCTCAGCACCGGCAAGAAGGCGACCACCTACGCCGGGCTCGGCGCCGGCGGGGCGGTGTCGCTCAGCATGCGCGCCCGGCTCGCCAGCGCCGAGAGCTATCAGGCCGTGGGCGACACCGTCGGCGTGCGGGTGAACATGGCCTCGACCGCCCTGACCGGGCTGGAGGCTCTGGCCTCCCAGTACAAGACCATCGACTCCAACAGCTTCGACCTGACCACCGCCGGCCTCACGGTGGACCAGTCCCAGGCCGCCGCCGACCTGCAGGAGGCGATCGCCCAGCTCAACGTGGAGGTGGGCGGGCGCTACCTGTTCTCCGGCCGCTCCACCGACGTGAAGCCGGTGCTGACCGCCGACAAGATTCTGTCCGACGACGGCGACAAGGCCGGCCTGAAGACCGTGATCGCCGAGCGCAAGCTCGCCGACCTCGGCGCCGACGGCCGCGGCCGCCTCGACGTCTCGGACGCGTCGGGCGGAACCTTCACCGTGTCGCAGGAGGCGTCCGGCCCGTTCGGCTTCAAGCTGACGTCGGTGTCGTCCACGCTCACCGGCGGCGTGGCGGAGGGGCCCGCGGGCGACCCCGCCACCGTCACGCTGGGCGCGACCGGGACCCCCCTCGAGGGCGAGACCGTCACCGTCGGGCTGACGCTCCCCGACGGCACCACCGAGCAGGTGACGCTGACCGCCCGCGCGGGCGAGGAGGGCGACGCGCTGGAAGCCGGCGCGTTCCGCATCGGCGCGACCCCGGAGGAGACCGCCGCCAACCTGCGGACCGCCTTCGACGCCTCGCTGAAGACGCTCGGCTCCACGGCGCTGACCGCCGCCTCCGCGGTCGCGGCCGGCGAAGGGTTCTTCGGCGCCGCCAACGGCGCCGAGCCGGCCCGTGTCGCGGGCTTCGACGGGACTTACGCCAGCGACGCCGAGCGCGTCGCGGCGCTGCAGAACGCCTCCGCCGTCACGACCACCGGCACGGCGGACAAGACCGTCTCCTGGTATCAGGGCGAGGACGCCGGCGACGACCCGCGCAAGACCGCGACCGCCTCGGTGGACGACGGCGTCACCGTCGCCTACGGCGCGCGGGCCAACGAGGCCGGCCCGACGACCATCCTGCGCAATCTGGCGGTGTTCTCGGCCGTCAGCTTCTCGCCCGCCGACGACGACGCCAAGGCGCGCTACGCCGCGCTCGCCTCGCGCACGGCCAACGCCATGGGCGCGACGGAGACCACCGCCGCGATCAAGACCATGGCCGTCGACCTCGCCACCGCCAACAGCTCGATCAAGGCCGCCGACGACCGCCACGACGCCACCAAGGCGCTGGCGGAAAGCGCGATCTCCGGCGTCGAGAACGTGTCGAAGGAGGAGGTGACGCTGAAGATCCTGGCGCTCCAGACCTCGCTGCAGGCGAGCTACCAGGTCACCGCCACGCTGAAGCAGCTCAGCCTGGTGAACTTCCTGTAACGAGCGCACGTTCTCGTCCCGGCCTTGAGCCGGGACCCAGACGCGCTGGCGCTTCAAAACAGGACGCGAAAGCCGAGGCGTTTGAAACCCCACACGTCGGCGTCTCTGGGTCCCGGCTCAAGGCCGGGACAAGACGGGGGTGGAGCCCTCCGCTCCCGACGCGCGCCGGCGTCTTCCCCCGCGTCGCTCAGCCCTCCATCGCCTCCAGCGCGCCGAGGCTTTCGGGGAGCACCTGGCCGCCGTCCACCACGATGGTCTGGCCGGTGACGTAGGCCGCCGCGTCGCTGGCGAAATAGAGGGCGGCGCCGGCGATGTCGTCCACGGAGCCGAGGCGCTTCATGGGGATCGAGTCCGCCATCTTGTTCAGGTAGTCCTGCCCCATGCCTTCGAGGCCCTCGGTTAGGATGTTGCCAGGCATCACTGCGTTGACCGTGACGCCGAACGGCGCGAGCTCGATCGCGGCGGTGCGCATGAAGCCGAGCTGGCCGGCCTTGCTCGCCCCGTAATGCGACCAGCCGGGATAACCGGTGATCGGCCCGGTGATGGACGAGGTCAGCACCACGCGGCCCCGGCCCGAGGCCTTGAGCGCGGGCAGGCAGGCCTGCACCGACAGGAACGTGCTCTTGAGGTTGGTGTTGATGACGAAGTCGAAATCGGCCTCGGTCATGTCGGCGAGCTTCGCCGCCGGAAAGGCGCCGGCGTTGGCGCAGAGCGCGTCAATGGCGCCGTAGCGATCGAGCGCCGCCGCGGCCATGGCGCGGTTGCCCTCCCCCGTCGTCAGGTCCGCCGCGACGCCGGAGGCCCCGCCGCCGATCTCGGCCGCGACCGCCTCGGCCTCGGCCAGATTGCGCGACACCACCAGCACCCGGTAGCCGGCCTTGGCGAAGCCGCGAGCGATGCCCTTGCCGATGCCCTTGCTGCCGCCCGTCACGATGGCGACGCGCTGCTCTTCCAACGCCATGACGATCCCCTGTCGCTTGCGCGCATGCCTTGAGCCTGCATGCTTCCGAAGCAAGCATGCCTAAAAAACGGATGTTGTAAACCCAACAAACCCGGCGATAATCCCGACGGATAATGACCGACTTGCAACGTCGGCGATCTCATGAGCCGCCCTGGCCGCGGCGCCGTTCGAGGGGATGTCGCATGACCGTGATGACGCGTCGAAACGCCTTGAAACTCATGGGCGCGACCGCCGCCGCCGCGCCGTTCGCGGGCGCGCTGCCCGCGCTCGCCGCGCGGGAGAAGGAGCTGAACATCCTGTGCTGGGAGGGCTACAACTCCGCGCAGGTGCTGGACCCGTTCCGCAGCTCCCGCGGCGCGACCGTGAAGGCCGAGAGCCTCACCAACGACCCGACCATGATCAACCGCCTCCGGGCGGGCGAGACCAAGGTGTGGGACTTGATCAACGTCAACAATCCGTGGGCCCGCAAGGCCATGTATCCGGAAGGCCTGATCAAGCCGCTGGCGAAGGCGGAGTTCGAGCCCTTCTTCGAGACCATGGCGCCCGAGTTCAAGGCGCCCTACCGCTGGGCCATGAGCGACGACGGCAAGGAGCTGCTGGGCATGCCCCAGCGCTACGGCCCGTACAGCTTCGTGGTGAACACCGACAAGATCAGCCTCGCGACCGCCGAGGAGCAGGGCTGGGACCTGTTCAACGACCCGTCGATCAAGGGCAAGTACGGCGTGCTGGAGTCCGACGACTGGAACGTGTTCGACGTGTTCCTCGTCGCCGGCCTCAACCCGTTCAAGCCCCACAGCGACGCCGACATGGCGAAGTTCGCCGACACCGCGAAGACGATCTTCTCCGGCGCCAAGCTCGTGGGCGACATCGCGGCCATGAACCAGGCGCTCGTGTCCGGCGAGATCGATTTCCACTTCACCGGCGGCGTCTATTCGGTCTCGCCCGCCCGCGCGGACGGCCATCCGAACCTGCGCGCGGTGACGCCGCTCAAAGGCCCGATCGACGGCAAGGGCGGCGTGGCCTGGATCGAGATCACCTCGACCGTCAACAATCCCGCTCTGTCGCCGCTCGCGACCGACTTCCTGAAATATGTGCAGGACCCGAAGGTCGCCCACACGGTGGCCTTCGCCGAGGGCACCTTCAACCCCGTGTCGCAGATGGGGAACAAGGCCTGCTTCGACCTCTTCACCAAGGAGGAGCTCGACGCCATCCAGTACGACACGCTGGAGGCCGATATGGACCGCTGCGCCGAATACGACATCGTGCCGGATTACGACAAGGCGCTGGAGCTGATGACCGCCGCCAAGCGCGCCAAGGGCTGAGGCCCGCACCCCGCGCCCGGACCCCATCCCCGGGCGCGGCCGCCTGACGACGGCTTTTCCAGCATGAGGGGTCACGCCATGACGGCGACCGCAATTGCGCTTCCGCCTGCGCCCTCGACGCCAGCAGTGGATGCGAAACCGATCCTGCAGCTTGTGGGCGTGCGCAAGACCTTCGGGTCCTTCGCCGCCGTGGACGGGATCGACCTCGACATCCGCGAGGGCGAGTTCCTGACCATCGTCGGCCCGTCCGGCTCGGGCAAGACCACGCTGCTGCGCATGTTGGCCGGCATGGAGGCGCCGAGCGAGGGCGTGCTCTCGCTCCGGGGCGTGCGCATCAACGACACGCCCTCCAGCGAACGGCCCACCTGCCTCGTGTTCCAGTCGCTGGCGCTTTTCCCGCACATGACGGTCGGGGCCAACATCGAGTTTCCGCTCAAGGCCAAGGGCGTGGCGGCCGCGGCGCGCCGGGAGCGGGCGCTGGCGCTGCTCGATCTCGTCCGCCTGCCCCGCAGCTATTACGGCAAGAACGTCATGCAGTGCTCCGGCGGCGAGCGGCAGCGGGTCGCCATCGCCCGCGCGCTCGCCCACGATCCGGAGATCCTGTTCTTCGACGAGCCGCTGTCCGCGCTCGACTACAAGCTCCGCAAGGTGATGGAGAAGGAGCTGAAGGACCTGCACCGGGCGAGCGGAAAGACCTTCGTCTACATCACCCACAGCCTCGAGGAGGCGATGGTGATGTCGGACCGCATCGGCGTGATGCAGTCCGGCCGGCTGGTGCAGGTGGGCGCGCCGGAGGAGATCTACTCCCGCCCCGCAACCCGGTTCGTCTCCGAATTCATGGGCGAGGTGAACGTGATCGAAGCCCGCCGCGCCGGCGGCGTCTGGCGGGCGGAGGGGATCGGCGAGCTGGCGATCACGCTGCCGCCGGAGCTCGAAGCCGCCGACGCGGTGGCGGTGGTGGTGCGGCCCGAGTTTCTGCGCTTCGTGGAGGGGACTGGCGACGCCGACAACCGGCTCTCGGGCGAGGTGTTCAACGAATACGCGCTCGGCTCCCGCATTCAGTACCAGGTGCGCGCCGGGGCGAGGACCTTCCTGCTGGAGCTGTCCCGCGCCAAGGCCTGGCGCGGCGAGCCTGGCGCGCCGGCCGTGATCGGCTGGGACGCCCGCGACGCCATCGTGGTGCCGCTGGCATGAGCGACCTCGCCCTGCACGCGCCCGCCGCCGCGACCTCCGAGGCGGCGACGACGGCGGCGACGACGGCGTCGCGGCGGCCGTTCCGGCTGTCCCGCGGGGCGCTTTCCGCCCTGCCCGTGGTCGTCACGCTCGCGCTCGGCTTCCTCGCGCCGCTCGCGACGGTGGCGGCCTACGCCTTCGCGACGCCGAAGACCTTCGACGTGTTCCGCTCCTTCACATTCGCGAACTTCGCGGCCGTGTTCGACCCGGCCAACACGGTCTGGACCTCCTTCGCGTGGTCGATCGGCCTCGCCGCCGCCACCGCCGTCCTGCTCGCGATCCTCGCCTATCCCATCGCCTGGGGGCTGGCGCGGACCTTCGGGCGCTGGGCGGGCTTCGTCAGCGTGCTGTTCGTGTTCCCGCTGTTCGTGTCCGAGAACGTGCGGCTCTACGGCTGGACGCTGTTCTTCCTCAAGAACGGCGTGCTCGACGGAACCCTGAAGCTCATGGGCCTCGCCGGGCCGGACGTGCTCTATTCGCCGGGCATGATCCTGTTCGGCATGCTCTACGTCTACCTGCCCTTCATGCTGTTCCCCATGACGCTCGGCCTCGCCATGGTCCCGCGCGATCTGGTGGAGGCCGCCCGCGACCTCGGCGCCTCCCGGCTGATGGCGTGGCGCGAGGTGGAGCTTCCGCTCGCCATGCCCGGCATCCTGATCGGCGTGCTGCTCACCTTCGTGCTGGCGGTGGGGGCGGTGGCGGAATCCAAGGTGCTCGGCGGCCAGTCGGTGATCGTCATCACCCACGACATCGAGATCGCCTTCACCTTCGCCCAGAACTGGCCGCTCGGCTCGGCGCTGGCGCTGCTGCTGACCGCGATCGTCGGCGCGCTGTCGCTGGCCGCGCTGTCGAAGCTCGACCTCGACCGCATCCTCGGGAGGCGCTGAGCCATGGAGCAGTCCGCCCGCCGCACAGGCTTCCTCGTCTGGGCCTGGACGATCCTCGTCCTGATCGTGGTCTATCTGCCCATCGCCTGCGGCGCGCTCGCGGGGCTCTCGAAGAGCCGCTACTTCGGCTTCCCCGTGGCGGCGTGGTCCACCGACTGGTGGAGCCGGGCGCTCGCCTCGATCGAGGTGAAGACCATCGTCCAGACCTCGCTTGCGGTCGCCGGCGTGGTGACGGCGGTCTCGGTGGTGGTGGCCTTCTTCGGCGCGCTCGCCTTCGCGCGCTACGACTGGAAGGGCCGCCGGCTGTTCCAGAAGCTGGTGCTGCTGCCGATCTTCTTTCCCCAGCCGGTGCTCGGGCTCGCGCTGCTGCTGTGGTTCAACGCCATCGGCGTGCAGCCGAGCTGGATCACCGCGATCTTCGCCCATCTGGTCTGGATCGCGCCGGTGGTGACGCTGGTGATCGCGATCCGGGTCTACGGCTTCGACCCGGCGCTGGAGGAGGCCGCGGCCGACCTCGGCGCCTCGCGGCTGTTCATCCTGCGGGAGGTGACGCTGCCGATCCTGTGGCCGGGCGTGTGGTCGGGGGCGCTGTTCGCCTTCCTGCTGTCCTGGGGCAACTTCCCGCTGTCGCTCTACACCACCGGCGCCGACGCCACCGTGCCCGAATGGCTCTACGCCAAGATGGTGGCCGGCTACACGCCCATGGTGCCGGCGATCGGAACCATGAGCACGCTCGCCGCCGCCTCCGTGCTGCTGCTCGGCGGCGCCGTCGCGATCCTCCTCCGCCGCCGCGCCGCCCTCCACGCCGCGCCGGCGGAGGGGTAAGCGGAGCGAGCGTCGCGCTCGCGCGAATGACGGTGCCCACTTCCTTGTCCCGGACGTGATCCGGGACCCAGAACCGCTGGAGCTTCCGAAAAACGCGCGACGAGCGGGTCGCCTTATCCTCACGCGTCGGCGTGTCTGGGTCCCGGATCACATCCGGGACAAGAGAAGACGTGCTCGCCGGCCCAAGACCTCAGCGCGGCGCGTCAGCGCGTCTCGTTCTTCCGCATGGGCATCTCGTCGACGCGGGCGGTAAGCGCGTCCGCCGTCACCGGCTCTGTGGCGCGGAACTTTTCGCCGCCGTCCTTGCCGATCAGCACCACGGCGAAGGCGTCGGCGGCCACATCGTAGGTTTTGCGGAGATCGTCCGCCGCCAGCGCCGACGGCGCGCGGCCGCCGGACAGCGTGGTGACGGCGCGGGGGCCGACCACGAACACGCTCATCTGGCGCTCGTCCAGCGCCGCGCGGGCGCGCGTCAGGTTCTCGATTTGCTCGCGGGCGGCGGGCTGGCCGGCGTCGGGCGTGAACACGATCACCGGCCGCGCGCGGTCGCGGAAGGCGTCCAGCGCGCCGGCGAACACGGCGGAGGGCGCGAGGATCGCAAGCGTTAGGGCGAGCGTCGAAACGGCTGTCGGGCGGCTCATGGCTTTTAAGCACATGGGCCGCCCGACGCGCAGGTCAAGCCGATCAGGCGGCGAGCAGCGCCTCGAGCTTGGACAGCACGGCGGCGCCCATCTCGGAGGTGCCGACGCGGGTCGCGCCTTCCACATAGATGTCGCCGGTGCGCACGCCGCTCTCCAGCACGCCGGCGATGGCGCGGTCGAGCGTGTCGGCGAGGTCCGGTTTGCCGAGCGAGTACTTCAGCGCCATGGCGAGGCTCGCGATCATGGCGAGCGGGTTGGCGACGCCCTTGCCGGCGATGTCCGGCGCGGAGCCGTGCACGGGCTCGTAGAGCGCCTTGCGCTTGCCGGTCTCCGGGTCCTCGGCGCCGAGCGAGGCGGAGGGCAGCATGCCGAGCGAGCCGGTGAGCATGGAGGCCACGTCCGACAGGATGTCGCCGAACAGGTTGTCGGTGACGATGACGTCGAACTGCTTCGGCGCGCGCACGAGCTGCATGCCGAGAGCGTCGGCCAGCATGTGGTCGAGCTTCACGTCCTCGTAGCCCTGGGCGTGGGTGGCGGTGACCACCTGGTTCCACAGCAGGCCGGACTTCATGACGTTGCGCTTCTCGGCCGAGGTCACGCGGCCCGAGCGCACCCGAGCGAGCTCGAACGCCACCTTGGCGATGCGCTCGATCTCGTAGGTCTCGTAGACCTGGGTGTCGACGGCGCGCTTCTGGCCGTTCGCCAGATCGACGATCTCCTTCGGCTCGCCGAAATAGACGCCGCCGGTGAGCTCGCGCACGATCATCAGGTCGAGCCCGTCCACAAGCTCCCGCTTGAGCGCGGAGGCGTCGGCGAGCGCCGGATAGCAGATCGCCGGACGCAGATTGGCGAACAGCTCCAGATCCTTGCGCAGGCGCAGCAGGCCGGCCTCGGGGCGGTGCTCATACGCGACGCCGTCCCACTTCGGGCCGCCGACGGCGCCGAGCAGCACCGCGTCCGCCTTGTGGGCCTTGGCCACCGCCGCGTCGCTGATGGCCACGCCATGGACGTCGTAGGCGGAGCCGCCGACCAGATCCTCGTCGATCTCGACCGACAGCACGCCCTTGTCGTTGAGGAAGCCGAGAATGCGCTTCACCTCTCCCATGACCTCCGGGCCGATGCCGTCGCCGGGCAGGAGCAGGATGTTGTGGGCGGCCATGGGGATCCTCGCGTTTTCCGCTGTGTTTCGCTGCGGTCTTTAGGCGCGCGACGCCCGGCTTGGCAAGCGCCGAGGCGGGCGCGCGCGCCGACGCGCCGGTTGACCGCGCCGGATCATCCATATATCCATGGATCATTGGAATATTGGAGGCTCGGCGTGACGCAGCCGACGGCGCAGCAGATCGACGGGGCGGCCGCCATCTTCAAGGCGCTGGCCGATCCCGCGCGGCTCGCGATCCTGATCCGGCTCGCCGACGCGGAGCGCAGCGTCAGCGAGCTGGCGGCGATCGGCAGCGATCGCATCGGCACCGTGTCGGCGCGGCTTCAGGTCCTGTTCAACGCACGGCTCCTGACGCGACGGCGCGAGGGCCAGACCATTCTTTACGGCCTCGCCGACCGCCACGTGGCGGCGCTGGTGGCCAACGCCGTCGAGCACGCCTGCGAAGACCATCGAACCGGAGACGACCCCCATGGCTGACCACACCCACTCGGTCCACGGCGACCACCCCCACGAGCACAAGCCCGGCTGCGGCCACACCGCGATCCAGCACGGCGACCATGTCGACTATCTGCACGACGGGCACCTGCATCACCCGAACGGCGACGTGGTCGAGGAGCACGCGCTGGACGTGACCGAGCAGAACCCCGCGGGCTGCCACCCGCTCGACGGCTGCAAGGACCATGTCCACGGTCCCGGCTGCGGCCACGAGGCCGTGCCCCACGGCGACCACGTCGACTACATCGTCGACGGCCGACTGCATCATCCCCATGGCGACCATTGCGACGACCATGGCCCGGTCGAGATTCTGAAGCCCTGACGCTCCGGCGGGGGCGTCGAACCGGCGCCCCGCCTCATTCGTCGATCTCCCGCCGCTCCGCGCCGTTTTCGGGCGTCGTGAACCGGCGGCGCCGCGAAATCGCCTCTGGCCGGACCATAACTGCTGTGCGCCCGCGGATCTGACGCCGCGCGCGCCGCCGCAGATGGCGAAGCCCCAAGGAGATCGCGACCCATGACCACCACGGACGCTTCGAGACCGTTCCGCAGCACGCCGGCGGACCTCTCCCGTGCAGGCGCCCCGATCTCGGGCCGCGCGCGGGCGCTCGCCGCGACCACGCTTGCGGCGGCCCTGCTCGGCACGGTGGCGGTCGGGCCGCTCGCGGCCTCCGAAACCCCGATCCGCTCGGTGACGCTGTCGTCCGGCGGCCTCGCCGAGATTGGCCGCGCCGCCAAGGTCGACGGCGACGGCGTGGTCCACATCGAGGCGCCCGCCGACCAGATCGACGACCTGCTGAAAAGCCTGATCGTCCGCGACCCGTCGGGCGCGGTCGGCGCCATCACCCTGGACGGGCCCGAGCAGGCGGACGACACGTTCCGCCGCATGCCGTTCTCGCCCGAGGACCTCGCCTCGCTGCCCGGCCTCGTCGGCGCGCTTCAGGGCGTCCGCGTCAAGGTGGAGAGCGGCGGCCGCACGGTGGAGGGCCGCGCGCTCGGCGTCTCCGAGCGCAACGCCGGCGAGGCCGCGGGCGTGACGCGGGTCGTCTCGCTGCTCACCGACGCGGGCGCGATCGAGACCCTGCTGCTCGCCGACGGCGCCTCGGTGGCG
>NZ_JBHTMX010000050.1:0-17763 GCF_042679725.1 Methylopila musalis | reverse complement strand
GGCTTCAGGGGGCGGCGGGGGCGGTCGGTCGCCCGGCGCAGGCCCGTCACCGCCAGCGGCTGGTCCGCGAAGGCCGTGCCGTGGACGAAGTCGTCGAAGGCGTCCCGGTCGCGCGGGCCGTTGAGGGCGATCACGTCGCAGCCGAGCCGCCAGGCGGCGCCCTCCTCGAAGCGCTCGAACACCAGCCCGTTGAAGCCGCTGAACAGGGCAGGCCCCCGGCGGCGGCGGGCGCGGTCGGCGAGATCGGCGTCGTGGCGGAAGCGGGCGATGCGGCTGCCGGTGGCGAACACGCCCACCGCGTCGTAGCCGAGCACGCGCTCGGACACCGCCAGCTCCCCGAGCCAGGCCTCGAAGGTCTCGAACCGGTCGGCCACGCGGGCGCGCAATGCGGGCGGCAGTTCGTGCGGCGCGTGGAGCGCGAAGGCCACCTCCCAGCCCCGCGCCTCGAACGCCCGCGCCAGCGGCAGGGCGCCGAAGATCTGGCTGTCGAGATCGCAGGCGAACAGCGCGCGGCGGACGGTCACGAACGCCCGCGCCCTTCAGGCGCAACGGAACCGGCGCTCCGTGCGTTCTCCGGACGGCTCTTGCCGCGGGCGTGGCCCGGCACGAGGTTTGCTGGTTGTGAGGGAGCCGGCGCGCGGAGACCCGCGCAGGTCCGGGGCTGGGGAGGACGGCGAATTTGAAGATCAGGGTCGGGTTCGAGATCGTGCATCATTTTCCGCAACCCACGCCGCTGCTGATGATGCTGAACGTGCATCCGAGCCGCGAGAAGGACCTGATACGGCCGGACCGCATCGAATCCTACCCTTACGCGCCGATCGCAGCCTATCTGGACGGCTTCGGCAATGTCTGCACCCGCACGCTCGCGCCCGCGGGCGACTTCATGGTCACCGCCGACGCGCTGGTGGCCGACAGCGGCGAGCCGGACGTCGCCGACTGGAGCGCGATCCAGCACCGGGTGGAGGACCTGCCGGACGACGTGCTCGTCTACCTGCTGCCGAGCCGCTACTGCGACACCGACAAGCTGGTGGCGCAGGCGTGGTCGCTGTTCGGCGCGGCGCCTCCCGGCTGGGCCATGGCGCAGACCATCGTGGATTTCGTCCACGTCCACATCCGCTTCGGCTACGCGCACGCCAGCTCCACCCGCTCCGCCTCCGAAGCCTACGCCGAGGGGCGCGGCGTGTGCCGGGACTACGCCCATCTCGCCATCGCCTTCTGCCGCTGCATGAACATCCCCGCGCGCTACGCGACGGGCTATCTCGGCGACATCGGCGTGCCGCGGGACCCGGCGCCGATGGACTTCAGCGCGTGGTTCGAGGTCTATCTCGGTGGCCGCTGGCGCACCTTCGACGCGCGGCACAACCGGCCCCGCGTCGGCCGCATCGTGATGGCGCGGGGCCGCGACGCCGCCGACGCCGCGCTCACCACCGCCTTCGGCCCCAACATGCTGAAAAGCTTCCGGGTGTGGACGGACGAGGTGTTCGATTAGCGGTTCGTCGGCTCCCGTTGGACGCGTTCCGCCCTCACGCGCGCCCGAACCTGACGAAGCGGATGATGGCGCACGCGCCGGCGTGTTCCGTCGCCGGCGCGCCCTGTGGTCCCAGCCCAAAGTTCATATGAGTTTCGGTATCTATCTGGTATTCTTCCGGCTTGGCCAGCCCCACGTTGAAGGACGCCCACCATGCCCGCCCGCACCGGAACCGACGGCAACGACACCCTGTCGGCCTTTAATTATAATGAGGCGTTGTTAAACAACATCTATAATGGAAAAGGGGGAAATGATTATCTCCAGGGTGGATACATGGCTGATTCACTCTACGGCGAAGCTGGAAATGATACAATTTCTGGTTCTGATGGTGGCGATTACATTTCTGATACATCTGGAACCACATACGCCAATGGTGACTCCGGTGACGATTTTATCTTTCTTAGCAATGGGGTGGCGACCGCCATTGGCGGATCCGGCGCCGACGTGTTTAATTTCAGTGCCATTACTTCCTTCAACGCCTATGGCGACGTCGGCGACGACGCCGCGACGTTCACGAACTCATCCGGAACGTTCTACGGTGGGGCTGGCGATGACAGCGTGACCACGTTAAACGGGGCGGGAAAGTCCGTCGCCTTTTACGGCGGAGCGGGGGACGACACGCTCATAGCGTCGTCCGGAACCGATATTTTCTACGGCGAAGCCGGTGACGACACCGTCAGCTACAGCGCCTCCGCCTCGGCGGTGACGGTCGATCTGTTGCGCAACGCCGCCGGCGGCGCCGCGGCGGGCGACAGGTGGTCACGGGTCGAGAACGTCGAGGGCTCCTACTACAACGACAACATCCGGGGGAACGGCGACTACAACTTCATCTTCGGCGGATTCGGAAACGACGTCATTTCCGGCGGCGCGGGCGGCGACAACCTCGACGGCGGCTTGGGCGTCGACCGGCTCGATTACAGCCGCTCCGACGCCGCCGTCACCGTCAACCTCGCCACCGGCGAGGCGGGCGGCGGACACGCCGAGGGCGACCAGTTCCAGGGCTTCGAGAGCCTCGAGGGCAGCGGCTACGCGGACCGGCTCACCGGCGACGCCGGCGTGAACCGCATCGCCGGAGGCGGCGGAGCCGACCGGCTGATTGGCGGCGGCGGCGGCGACGTGATCAGCGGCGGAGCCGGCGCGGATCGCTTCGTCTATCTCGACGTCACCGACAGCCGGATGTCGAGCGGGCGCGACACGATCTACGACTTCAAGCGCAGCGACGGCGACAGGATCGATCTTTCCGCCATCGACGCCTCGATCTCCGGCAGCGGCAACCAGGCCTTCACCTTCATCGGGACCGGCGCCTTCGCCTCCGGAACGCAAGGGCAGCTGAGCTACCGGGCGTATGGCGGCTATGTGATCGTTCAGGGCGACATCAACGGCGACAGGATCGGCGACTTCTCGATCCAGGTGCAGAATGTGGCGAGCCTCGCCGCGAGCGACTTCGTGCTGTAGACGGGCGGGCTTGGAGGGTCCCATCGCGGCCGGCGATGGGACGCGCCGCCCACGGCCTCATCCCTTAACTCTGCGGCCTGCGATGAGCCGGCGGCGGCGTCAGCGGCTCCGCCGCGGGCTGCAGGATCAGCCTGTGGCTGCCGGACATGAGGTCGCCTTGCACCTGCTCGGCCAGCCGCTCCGTATCGCGGCGGCGCACGTCCTCCACGACCTCGTCGACGTCCACGTCCGCGAAGCCGAGCGTCCGCAGCCCCTCCGCTCCCATCCGATAGGCGGCCTCGACCGTCTCGCGGATCTGATAGTCGACGCCGGCGCGGATCAGCTCGATCGCATGCCCCCGGTCGCGGCTCCGCACCAGCAGCTTCGCCTGCGGAAACTCGTGACGCGCCAGCTCCACGATCTGCGTCGCGGCTTTGGGATCGTCGACGCAGATCATGATCGCGTCGGCCGCCCCCGCGCCGGAATGGCGCAGGACGTCCAGCCGGGCGCCGTCGCCGAAATAGACCTTGAAGCCGTATCGCCCCGCGTCGCGGATCCGCTCGGGATCCCGGTCGATGACGGCGAGATCGACGCCCTTGGCGAGCAGCGCCTGCGACGCGATCTGGCCGAAGCGGCCGAAGCCGATAAGCAGGATCCGTCCTGTCAGATCGCGGGCGGCGTCGACGCCCTCCATGGACGCTTCCGCGCGCAGCAGCCGGTCCGTCGCGATCATGAGCAGCGGGGTGAGCGCCATGGACAGGATCACGACGGTGGAGAACAGCGCGTTCTCCCGCAGGTCGATCACGCCGCCCGACGTCGCCGCGGCGTAGAGCACGAAGGCGAATTCGCCGCCCTGCAGGAACATGGAGGTTCGGTGCAGCGCCTGGCGGCGGGAGGCGCGGAACAGCCTCGCGACCGCATAGACCACGACGCCCTTCGCGACGGTGAACGCGGCCAGCAGGGAGAGAAGGAGCGGCCATTCCGCCGCCACCACGGCGAGGTCGAGCGACATGCCGACAGCCAGGAAGAACAGCCCCATGAGCAGGCCGCGGAACGGCTCGATGTCGCTTTCGATCTGATGCCGGTAGCTCGAACTCGACAGCATCACCCCCGCGAGGAACGCGCCCATCGCCATGGACAGGCCGGCGACCTCCATCAGCAGGGCCGTGCCGAGGACCACCAGCAGCGCGCCCGCCGTCAGGACCTCGCGCGTCCGCGCCCGCGCCAGCAGGGCGAAGAACGGATTGAGCCCCCAGCGCGACACCGCCAGCAGCGCCAGCAGCGCCGCCGTCGCGACCGCGACGCCCGTCCAGCCCGCTCCTCCCTCGGACAGCGGCGACAGGACGGCGACCACCGCCAGCAGCGGCACGATCATCAGATCCTCGAACAGCAGGATCGCGACCGATTTCTGGCCCTCGGCGCTCGAGATCTCGCCGCGGTCCTGCAGCACCGACATGATGACGGCGGTGGAGGACAGCACGAAGCCCGCGCCCGCGACGAAGGCGACCGGGCCGGGCAGCCCGAACGCCGCGACGCCCGTCAGCGCCAGCGCCGCGATCGCGCCTGCGACCTGCGCGAACCCCAGCCCGAAGATCTGTCCGCGCATGGCCCAGAGCTTGAGCGGACGCAGTTCCAGCCCGATCACGAACAGGAACATCACCACCCCGAGCTCCGAAAAATGGAGGATGGAGCGGGCGTCGGTGAAAAGGCCGAACACCGACGGCCCCACCAGCACGCCGGCCGCGAAATAGCCGAGGACGGAACCGAGGCCGAGGCGCCGGAACAGCGGCACGGCGACGACCGCCGCGCCCATCAGAACGACCGCCGGAGCGATCGTCTGGCCAAGGCTTGCGTCCGCCATCAGGTCGTCTTTCCGGTGTTGCGGGCGGCGGCCCGGACGATGGGCGCGACCTCCTCGCCCAGCAGTTCGATCGAGCGTTTCATGGCCGCCGTTTCGAGAGCCGCGGTGCTCATCTGGAAGGTGATGCGCGAGACGCCGCCGAGAGCCTCGTCGGCATGCAGCATCTTGGCCGCGACCGTCTTCGGATCGCCGATCAGGAACGCGCCGCCCGGGCCGGCCATGGCGTCGAACTGCGGGCGCGACGGCGGCGACCAGCCGCGCTCGCGGCCGATCCTCGCCGTCAGATGCGCCCAGCCGGGGAAGAACGCGTTTCTGGCAGCCGCGTCGGTTTCGCCGACGAAGCCCATCGCATGGACGCCAACTTTAAGCGTTTCAGGGCTGTGTCCGGCGCTCAGGCCGGATTGCCGATAGAGATCGACCAGCGGGCGGAAGCGCTCGAAGGTCCCGCCGATGATCGCCACCATCAGCGGCAGGCCGAGCGCGCCGGCGCGGGCGAAGGACTGCGGCGTGCCGCCGACGCCGACCCAGACCGGCAGCCGCGGCTGATGCGGGCGCGGGTAGACGCCCTGACCCTCCAGCGCCGCGCGGAAGCGGCCCTTCCAGATCGGATAGGCGGTGTCGTTGAGCGTCAGGAGCAGGCCAAGCTTTTCCGTGAAGAGGTCGTCGTAGTCCCGTGGATCCATGCCGAACAGCGGATAGGCCTCGCCGAACGAGCCCCGGCCGACGACGATCTCGGCCCGGCCGTTCGCGATCAGGTCGAGGGTCGCGAACTCCTGAAACACGCGGACCGGATCGGCGGCGCTCAGCACCGTCACTGCGCTGGTCAGCCGGATATTGCGGGTGCGGGCCGCGGCGGCCGCCAGAATGATCGCGGGCGCGGAGTCGAGAAACTCGGCGCGGTGGTGCTCGCCGACGCCGAAGACGTCGAGCCCGACCCGGTCGGCGATCTCGACCTCCTCAAGAAGAGCGGCCATGCGGTCGGTGGCGGAGGAGGGGTGTCCCGTCTCCGGATCGGGGAAGATGGCGGCGAAGCTGTCGATACCGATCTGCATTGGATGGTCCTTGCAAACTCATGGGGCCATGGCGCGGGGCATGGGGTCGAACACGCCGGTCGAGGCGGCGAGGTTCAGCTCCGGCGTCGCCTGCCAGCCGATGGCGATCTCGATCTGGGGTCCGATGACGCGCGTGTCGCTGTCCCCGCCGCTGCGGACGAGGGCGCCGGAGATCGCGTAGACGCCGTCGCCGAGGCTCCGCCGCCAATAGGCCGCGCCCGACAGCGACCGTTCGACATCCCTGTGCGGGCGGATCGTGACGGACGGCCGGACATGGATCAGGTTGCGCTGTCCTCCATCTGGCGGCGTGGAGCCTGCGCCGGGCGATCTCGCCTGAGCGGCGTCGTCTCCTCATGCCGTGTCAGAAACCGTTACGATAGCGCCGCCATTCGCCACGCTGTGTCGCAGAATGAGGGACGCAGGAGAGGCCGGACCTCTGCGGACAGGTGATCTTGCCGCGGCCCCGGCGGCGCGTTTCCTGCCGCTTGGGGCCACGAGGTGCGTCGGATCGGGATGCGAGGTCCGCCCCGCGCCGGTCAGTCGGGGAGGGGAATGTGCTCGTCCCGGTCGTCCGCCGGCAGGTCGAAGCGGCCTTGCCCCCAGTTCTGCGCGCGCCACTCCGCCTTCGCCTCCTCGATGCGCTCCTTCGAGGACGCGACGAAGTTCCACCAGATGTAGCGGGGCCCCGGAAGCGTCGCTCCGCCGAGGATCATCAGCCGGGCGCCCCGTTCGCCGGCGGCGACCGTGATCCGGTCGCCGGGCCGGAAGACCATCATCCGGCCGGCCTCGAACTCCTGTCCTGCGATCGAGATCGAGCCCTCGACGATGTAGATCCCCCGATCTTCGTGGTCGTCCGGCATGGGCAGCCGGCGTCCCGGCTCGAGCGCCACGTCGGCGTAGAATGTCTCGGAGAACATAGTCGCGGGAGCCGTCTCGCCATAGGCGCGCCCGAGGATCAGCCGGACGGAGGCGCCGCCGTCCCGGATCTCCGGCAGCGCCGGCCGGCCGTGATGCTCGAAGGTCGGCGCCATGTCCTCGTGGCTTTCGGGCAGGGCCAGCCAGGTCTGGATGCCGAACAGGCTGTTCGGGCCGCTCCGCGAGGCTGCTGACGTGCGTTCCGAATGGGTGACGCCGCGTCCGGCGACCATCCAGTTCAGCTCGCCCGGACGGATCGTCTGGTCGGCTCCGGTGCTGTCCCGGTGGTGGAAGTCGCCGCGAAAGAGATAGGTGACGGTGCCGAGGCCGATGTGCGGATGCGGGCGAACATCGACGCCCTGTCCGTTCAGGAACTCGGCCGGCCCCGCCTGATCGAAGAAGATGAACGGTCCGACCATCTGCCGCTTCGGCGCCGGCAGGGCGCGCCGAACCTCGAAGCCTCCCAGATCACGGGTCCGCGGAACGATGAGGGTGTCGATCGCGTCGAGGCCCACCTCGTCGGGACAGCCGGGTTCGATCGCCGGGTTCCAGCTCATGCGCGCCATCCTCCTCTCGACATCCGGTCTTCAGCCGCCGGAACGTCCAGAATGGCGCGGGGCCGGTCGCGGACATAGCCCTGCGTTCCGTCAATCGGCGTCCCAGTAAGTGGAACGCGCGGGCGACGTCGGCGAGTGGAGGAACGGCTGTCGAGCACGGTCGTCCGACAGCCGCCGGACAGGTCTGCCGCGAGCAGGACCGAACCACGCGATATTTGGGGCGAGACTGAACTTCGCGGGCGCACCGCACGTATGTCTTCGCAGACACGTGGAGGTCGCCATGCGCTTCGTTGCCGGTTACATCGCCTTCCTCGTCGCCTTTGGAATCTGCGACGCCGTCTGGCTGGGCACGATGACGTCGAGATTCTATCGGCCCGCGCTCGGCGATTTGATCGTCGAGCAGGTGCGATATGTACCGGCGGCGCTGTTCTATTTCGGTTTCCCGCTCGGGGTCGTCTATTTCGCGCTGATGCCGGCGCTGCGTGACGGCAGCGCAAGCGCCGCGTTGCTCAATGGCGCGCTCATCGGCCTGCTCGCCTACGCGACCTACGACCTGACCAACTACGCCACGTTGCGGCCGTGGACGTTGACGATCACGCTTGTCGATCTCGTGTATGGCACGGTCGTCGTCGGCCTGTGCACATGGGTCGCGTTCGTGACCGTCCGCAAACTTGCCGGCTGGGGCTGGGTCTAGCCTCTCTGCCCGCCCAATCCGTCAGGTCGCGCGCAGCCGGTAGTGATGGACGCCCCAGGCGTCGCCCCCGGCATGGCCGAACAGACCGCTCGTCGCCAGGAAGAACAGCCGCCAGCGCCGGCGCCAGAGCGGCGCATCCGCGCCATAGGCGTCGCGCAGGATCGGATCGATCCGCGGCAGGTTGCGGTCGAAATTCGCCAGCCAGTGCTCGGCGGTGGCGCGGTAATGCTCGCCGCTCCAGCGCCATTCGGCCTCGACTGTGAAGAGATCAGGGAACTGGTGCGCGAGCGTCGCGCTCGGCATGATGCCGCCGGTGAAGAAATGCTGCGCGATCCAATCCCCGGTATCCGCGGAATCGAAGCGGTAACAGCCTTGGCTGTGGGCGAACACATGGATGAAGAGCCGGCCGTCCGGCTTCAGCCAGCCGCGAACCCGCCCGAGAAGCTCGCGCCAGTTCGCCATGTGCTCGAACATTTCGACGGAAACGACGCGATCGAAACGCTGCTCCGTCGCGAAGTCGTTCATGTCCGCGGTGACGACGCGGAGATTTCCGAGATGGCGGCGCCGCGCCTGCTCTTCGATAAAGGCGCGCTGCGACGCCGAATTGGAGACCGAGACGATCCGCGCCTGCGGATAGCGTTCGGCCATCCACAACGAGAGCGAGCCCCAGCCGCAGCCGAGTTCGAGGATGTCCTGCCCGTCGGCGAGGCCGGCATGCTCGGCGGTCAACTCCAGCGCATGTTCCTCCGCGGTCGCCAGCGTGTCGCCGGGCTGGGCGTAGTAGCAGCAGGAGTATTTGCGCTGCGGGCCGAGCACCTGTTCGAAGAAGGCGGCGGGCACCTCGTAATGCTGGGCGTTGGCGGCGTCGGTGTGAACGGCGATCGGAAACGCCGCCATGTCGCGGGCGAAGGCCGCGGCGTCGACCGAGTGCGCCGCGAGCGATCGGGCCGTGCGGCCGACGAGCGATGCGATCACCATGCGGCTGACGACGTCGGGAACCGGGAGCCCTTCGCCCCAGGTCGAGAGCTTCTGCAGGATCGTCATCGCGTCTCTTCTTTCGGCGGCAGCGGGATCAGGGCGCTCGTTCGCCGCTGGTAGGCGCGATAGGCGTCACCGTGCTTGGCGAGCATGTGCTCTTCCAGAGGTGGGATGCCGGAAATGCGGGTCAGCAGCAGCGTGATGCAGACCGGCGCCAGCACGGCGAGCCAGCCCCAGAGGTGCCCGGAGCCGAGCGCGATCACCGGATAGGAGCACCACAGCACGCATTCGAAAAAATAGTTGGGATGGCGCGACCAGCCCCAGAGGCCGCGGTCGCAGACGCCGCCACGGCCCGAGCGGGCGAAGGCGCGCAACTGCCGGTCGGCGATGGCGCCTCCCGCGAGGCCGGCGGCGAACACGGCGACGCCGGCGACATCCGGCCAGCCCAGTGACGGCGCGGGGCTGTGCGCGGCGAGAACGATCCCCAGTCCCAGCGGAATGCTGGCCAGCGCCTGCATCTGCAGCATCCGGGCGAGCCGCCGGGGGGCGTCCGCGCCCCAGTCGCGCTTCAGTTTCGCATATCGGGGGTCTTCGGCGATCCCGCTCGTGCGCTGCGCGATATGGAGACCGAGGCGAAGCGCCCAGGCCAGCGCAAGCCCTGCGACGAGCAGGCGTCGCGACATCGGCCCGGTCCCGAACGGCAGCAGCGCTCCCGCGATCCCCGTCAGGCCGAGGCCTGCGGTCCAGACCACGTCGATCCAGCCGGAATTGCCCGTGCGGCGCTCGACCGCCGTCGCGACAGCCATAAAGGCGGACATGGCCGCCGCCACGAAAGCCAGAGCCACAATGAGAGAGGCGACGGTCAAAACCGCACCATCGGCTGCAGCAGTCGCCCGAGCCACCCTTGCAGACGCACGCTCCCCGTCAGCGCCACGATGCAGGTGCAGCCCTCGACGGGATCGACGCGTGGCGTGTGGTCATGCTCGGCGTCCGCCTCGTCGAAATCCCCGGCCGCATAGCGCCCATATTCGTGCTCGTAGGCGCCGGCGAGAATCGTCGTCCACTCGAACCCCGTATGCTTGTGGTGCGGCAGGGCGACGCCCGGCCCGGCGCGCAGCATGAAGACGCGCGCGTCCGCGCCGGGAACGGCGACCCGCCGCATGGCGATGCGCAGGCCGATCGGCCGCCAGGGGCCGAGTTCGTATGGACGCAGCACCTGCGGCGTCCCGGCCTCGGGGGTCGCAGCCGCCCTGCCGGAGTCGGGCCAAGCCTCCGCGCTCGCGAGCGCGTCGCGGGGGCCAGCGGCCATGGCGACGGGTTCCGCCCTGTCCAGCAGCCCGCCCTGAACGGCCTCAAGCTCGCGCAGGCGCCGCCGGCTTTCCGTGTCCGCTTCGATATGGCAGGCGACGACCAGGGCGAGGCCCTCGTCGAGCCGTCCCGCCGCGAAGGCGGCGAGCGTTCCGTCCGATGGGCGATGCGCGAGGCTCATCGCAGGTCCTCCAGCCGGCCGCGCAGATGCGACAGAGCGAGGCGCAGCCGGGATTTCACCGTGCCCAAAGGAAGGGCGAGGCGATCGGCGACGTCCTGATGGCTGAGCCCTTCCAGGAAGGCGAGTTCGACCACCCGGTGCTGGTCGGGCGAGAGCAGGGTCATCGCGGCCCGCACGCGTGCGTCGCGCTCGGCGCCTGAAAGGGCCGCATCGGGTTGCTCGGGGGCGTCTTCATCGAGAATCTCATAGACGTGCGACAGCCGCGAGCGCGTCTCGCGGCGGGCCATATCGATGCGCTGGTTGCGCGCGATCGTCGCGATCCAGGTCGAGGCGCCGGCCTTGGCGGGGTCGAATAGGGCCGCCTTTCGCCAGACCGTGAGCAGCGTTTCCTGCGCGATCTCTTCGGCGACCTCCGCCGAGGCGCCGCCACGCATCAGCAGTCCTTTCACGCGCGGCGCGAAATGGTCGAACAGTTCGGCGAAAGCGTCCCGGTCCCCGGAGCGCGCGATGGCGGCGATCAGTCTGTTGGGGTCGAACAAGACGATGAACCGACCTCCGCGCGCACCGGCCCTCGATTTGCGCATGCCGTCGACGGTCAGGGCGGGTGCTGGCGCCATGGCCGAAATACGCGCGCGCTTCCGTTTTAGATCACTCCCAGGCGGCGGCGATCCCACGACGCCCCGGTCGCTGCCCCCATGTCCTTCGTTCGCGCCATCGTCTCGGGGAGAGGGCGCGGGCGTGCATTTTGGCCGGGCGCGGCAGATCCAGTCCAGCGTGTACAGCGTACATGCCGCATGACAGGAGACACGGCGAGGATCGAACGGGCGAGAGGCCCTGTGAAGCGGATCGCCGTGATCGGCGCCGGCATATCTGGCCTTTCGGCGGCCTGGCTGCTGGGGCAAGCGCATGACGTCGTGCTGTTCGAGGCCGCGCCTCGCCTTGGCGGGCACGCCAACACGGTTCGCATCGCGGGTCCCGGCGGCGAGACGGCGGTCGACACCGGCTTCATCGTCTACAACGAGGCGACCTATCCGAACTTCATCGCGCTGATGGACCATCTCAACGTCGCGACCCAGCCGACGGACATGTCCTTCGCCGTGTCGCTCGACGGTGGGCGGCTCGAATACAGCGGCTCCAGTCTGGCGGGGCTGTTCGCCCAGCCCGGCAATCTGCTGCGGCCACGCTTCTGGTCGATGCTGCGGGACGTCGTCCGCTTCTACCGGGACGCGTCGAAGGACGTGCTCGCGGGGCAGGCCTCGGACGTGTCGCTTGGCGAGTATCTCGCGGCCGGCGGCTATGGCGTGGCCTTCCGCGACGATCATCTGCTGCCGATGGCGGCGGCGATCTGGTCGGCTCCCTGCTCGGAGATCCTGTCCTATCCGGCGGCCGCGTTCCTGCGCTTCCATCACAATCACGGGCTGCTCCAGCTCAGCGATCGGCCGGTCTGGCGCACCGTGACGGGCGGAAGCGCCGTCTATGTCGAGCGGCTGAGGGCCGCCTCGTCAGCCGAGGTCCGGACCGGCGCGCCGGTGCGCCGGGTCCGACGCGGCGCGCACGATGTCGTTCTAACGGGCGACGGCTGGACCGAGGCCTTCGACGCGGTCGTTTTCGCCACCCACGCCGATCAGACGTTGGCGATGCTCGCCGATCCCAGCACGGCGGAAGCCGAGGCGCTGGGCGCCTTCCGCTACAGCCGCAACCGCGCCGTGCTGCATGGCGATGCCGCCCTGATGCCGAAACGCCGCCGGGCCTGGGCCAGCTGGAACCATCTCGGCGACCGCGCCCGGCCGGATCTGGCCTGCGCGGTCACCTATTGGATGAACCAGCTTCAGGGATTGCCGGAGGCCCGGCCGCTCTTCGTCACGCTCAATCCGCCGGACACGCTGCGGCAGGAGACGATCCTCCACGAGGACATGTACGACCACCCGCTGTTCGACGCGGCGGCGCTGGCGGCGCAGGAGCGGCTCTGGGCTCTGCAGGGCCTGCGCCGAAGCTGGTTCTGCGGCGCCTATTTCGGATCGGGCTTCCACGAGGACGGCTTGCAGGCGGGCCTCGCCGTCGCCGAGGCGCTGGGCGGCGGCCGCCGGCCCTGGAGCGTTCCCGACGAATCCGGCCGCATTCCGCTCCCGCCGCGGCTGGAGCACGCCGCGTGACCTCGCAATCCGTCCTCTATGTCGGTCGCGTCCGGCACCATCGGTTCCGGCCCCGCCCGCATGCGCTGGCCTATCGCGTGTTCTGGATGCTGCTCGATCTCGACGAGATCGAACAGCTTTCCGCCAAGCTCCGGTTGTTCTCGCGCAATCGCTTCAATCTCTACGCCTTTCGCGACGCGGATTATGGGGATCGCAGCGGCGGGCCGTTGCGGCCGCAGATCGAAGAGACGCTGGCGAAGGCCGGGATCGCGCATGACGGCGGCCCGATCCGCCTGCTGACCATGCCGCGCATTCTCGGCTACGCCTTCAACCCGCTCAGCACCTATTTCTGCTACCGGCGCGACGGCGGCCTCTGCGCCACCGTCTACGAGGTGCACAACACCTTTGGCGAGATCCACAGCTATGTGGCGCCCGCCGATGTCTCGGACGGCCCCGTGAGGCAGGAGGCGGACAAGGTCTTTCACGTCTCGCCGTTCATGACGCTCGACATGCGCTACGCCTTCACGGTCGTCCCGCCGACGGAGCGCGTCTCCGTCGCCATCGAGGGCGGCGATAGGGAAGGGCGCCTGATCACGGCGGTGTTGAGCGGCGCGCGAACGGAGTTCGACGACGCCGCGTTGCTTCGGCTGCTCGCGACGCATCCGCTGCTCACGCTGAAGGTCACCGCAGCCATCCACTGGCACGCGCTGCGCTTATTGGCGAAGCGGATATCCTGGCGCCCGCATCCGGCGCCGCCCGAGCGCCCCTTCAGTCTCGGCAGAGCGGCGACCGCTCCTGCGAAAGGACCGACGCAGCCATGAGCCGGCCCGACGCGGAACCGCATGTTCGCATGCCCGAACAGGACCTCGCCTTGCCGGAGCGAGCAGGGGTGTCGCGCTGGGTTCTGCGCCGCCTGCTCACCCGCATCTCTGTCGGCCATCTGACGGTCGTCACGCCGGACGGCGAACGGCTGTGCAACGCACCCGATCTGCCCGGGCCGCAGGCGACGATGATCCTGAACAACTGGCGGTCGATGCGGCGTATGGTGCTCGCGGGCGACATCGGTCTGGCCGAAGCCTACCGTGACGGCGACCTGCACACGCCGGACCTCACCGCGTTGATCGAGCTCGGCGCGCGCAATGGCGAGAGGCTCGGGGCGCTGTCCTCCGGCGCCTGGCCGGCGCGGCTGCTCAACCGTCTGCGGCACGGTCTCAACGCGAACACGCGCCGCGGCAGCCGCCGCAACATCGCCGCCCATTACGATCTCGGCAACGAATTCTACCGCCTCTGGCTCGACGCCAGCATGATGTACTCCTCGGCGCTTTACGAGGCGCCGACCGAGACGCTCGAGGCGGCGCAACAGCGCCGGCTGGACCGGATCGTCGCCATGCTCGATCTCAAAGGCGGCGAGCATGTGCTGGAAATCGGCTGCGGCTGGGGCGCGCTGGCCGAGCGGCTGGCCCGCGAAGGCTGCCGCGTGACGGCGGTCACTTTGTCGCCGGCGCAGCTCGACGCGGCGCGGCGGCGCATCGCCGAGGCCGGCCTGTCCGAGCGCGTCACCATCGAGCTGCGCGACTATCGCGACATCGCCGGACAGTTCGACCGCATCGTTTCGATCGAGATGATCGAGGCGGTCGGCCGCGCCTACTGGCCGTCCTACTTCGAGACACTCAGGCGCTCGCTCAAACCCGGCGGTCGGATCGTCCTGCAGGCGATCACGATCGACGAGGGGATGTTCGAGAGCTACCAGCGGGGCACGGATTTCATCCAGCGCTACATCTTCCCCGGAGGCAGCCTGCCGTCGGTTCGGATGCTGGAGAGCAGCGCCGGGGCCGCCGCTCTCGCCGTCGTCGAACAGCTCGACTTCGGCGACAGCTACGCCCTGACCCTCGAGGAGTGGCGCCGACGCTTTCTCGAGAACTGGGCGGACATCGCGCCCTTGGGCTTCGACGTCCCGTTCCGCCGGATCTGGGAGTTCTATCTCTGCTACTGCGAGGCCGGCTTCCGCGCCGGAACGATCGACGTCAACCTGATCACCCTGCAAGGCCGCTGACGGGCGCGGCCCATCCCGCCGCTCTCAACCTGCGCCGACCCTCTATCGGCCTGTCGAGGGTCGGGGCCTTGGAGCGCACTGGAGCCTTGCCGACGTCGCGCATGTCGTCGATATGAAGGGCGATGAGATCTCCGAAGGTTGTTTGGCGCGCGGCGCCTGAGTTGGTCGACATCTCGTGACAATCGATCTGACGCTTGACCTCGATGGCCCGGCGCCGCGCATCGTCTCGCCGCAAAAGGGGCTCGCTCACACAGCGTTCTTTGCGGCGGACCGGATGCGCCAGGATTTGAACGAGAGCTTTGGTGAAGGTGACCGTTTTTCGCGTGCGTTAAGCGCGATCCAGCACATTGATGTTGCAGAAAAAGCATGACATTTCAGGCACATAGATTTTCCGTCGCCCCCATGATGGACTGGACGGATCGGAACTGCCGCCTGTTCCATCGGGCGCTGAGCCGCAACGCGCTGCTTTACACCGAGATGGTGACGACGGGCGCCGTGCGGTTCGGTCCGCGCGAGCGGCTGCTGGGCTTTTCGCCGGAGGAGCAGCCAGTCGCGGTCCAGCTCGGCGGCTCGGAGCCGGCCGAACTCGCCGAGGCCGCGAAGATCTGCGAGGATGTCGGATACGCCGAGATCAACCTCAATGTGGGCTGCCCCTCGGACCGGGTGCAGGACGGCCGCTTCGGCGCCTGCCTGATGCGCGAGCCGGGGCGGGTGGCGGACGGCGTCGCGGCCATGAAGGCGGCGGTGTCGGTCCCCGTCACGGTGAAATGCCGGCTCGGCGTGGACGAGCAGGACATCGAGGCCGCGCTCGACGCCATGGCCGACGCGGTGACGGCGGCCGGCTGCGACGCGCTGATCGTGCATGCCCGCAAGGCGTGGCTGCAGGGCCTGAGCCCCAAGGAGAACCGCGACGTGCCGCCGCTGGACTACGACCGGGTGTTCCGGCTGAAGGCCCGGCTGCCGCAGGTCCCGATCGCGATCAATGGCGGGATCGCCGATCTCGCGGCCGCCGAGGAGCTTCTGCGCCCCCGTGACGGGGTGACGCTCGACGGCGTGATGCTGGGGCGCGCGGCCTATCAGAACCCCGAGATCCTGTTGGGCGTCGACGCCGCGCTGTTTGGGGAGGCGCCGCCCCACGCCACCGCCCGCGCGGCGGTGGAAAGCCTGTTCCCCGCGATCGCGGCGCATCTCGAGCGGGGCGGGCGGCTGTCCAACTTCACCCGCCACATGATGGGGCTGTTCCCGGGCCGGCCCGGCGCGCGGGGCTTCCGCCGCCTGCTGAGCGAGGAGGGCCCGAAGGCCGGCGCCGGGCTCGACGTGCTGCGCGCGGCCCTTGACCTCGTGCGCGATCACGGCTCCTTGAGCGGGCGCCCGGAGGCGGACGCGGCCTGAACGGTCGCGGGCCCGTCGGGCGGTCATGCCCGTCTGGAGCCCGCCCCATGGACACCGTCTCCGCCCTTCCGCTTCAGGAACTCGTCGAACTCGGTCTCGGCCTGCTGGCGGCGGGCGTGATCACCGGCGTGCTGGCCGGCCTGTTCGGCGTCGGCGGCGGCGCCATCATCGTGCCGGTGCTTGTGGTGCTGTTCGACCACATCGGCGTCGGCGACAGCGTGGAGATGCAGCTCGCGGTCGGCACCTCGCTCGCGGTCATCGTGCCGACCTCGCTGCGCTCGTTCCGGGCGCACCGGGCGCGGGGCACCATCGACGACGAAGCGCTGAAGGCGTGGATCCTGCCGGTGGCGCTCGGGGCGGTTGCGGGCGCGGCCATCGCGGCCTTCGTCACCTCCGACGCGCTGAAGGCGGTGTTCGCCGTGTTCGCGCTCTTCATGGCCGGCAACCTGCTGTTCGGCCGGGAGAGCTGGCGGCTGTCGAGCGAACTGCCCCGGCGCGCCGTCACCGGCGTCTGGGGCTTCGTGATCGCGGTGCTGTCGGCGCTGATCGGCATCGGCGGCGGCACGCTCGGCACGCTGTTCCTGCAGCTTCACGGGCGGCCGATCCACACCGCCATCGGCACATCGTCGGGGCTTGGGGCGCTGATCTCGATCCCGGCCGCGATCGGCTACGTGGTCGCCGGCTGGCCGCACATGGCGGAGCTGCCGCCCTTGTCGCTCGGCTTCGTCTCGCTGGTGGGCGTGGCGATTCTCGCGCCCGTGTCGGTTATCTCGGCGCCGCTCGGCGTGCGCATCGCCCACGGCCTGTCGCGCCGCACGCTCACCATCGCCTTCGGACTGTTCCTGACGCTGGTGTCGGCGCGCTTCTTCTACGATCTCGCGACCTGAGGCGTCAGACGTTCACGCCGAGCGAGGCCAGCGTGTCCTGCCCGTAGATGTAGAGCAGCGCGAGGCCAACCGCGAGGGCGAGCCAGATGGCGATCGCCTTCAGCGTGCGGGAGCCGTCCGTGAGGGCGTTGCCGAACACCCGCGGCCCGATCCAGACCGCGATGCACAGCATGGCGATGGCGCCGGCCCAGCGGCTGTTGGGGAAGTCGCCGAGCCCACCGGCGAGGTCCGCCAGCACGAACAGCACCATCGTGATCAGGATGACGACGACGAGAACGCCCGCGACGCCCTTCACGACGCGTAGCTCCGGCCGGCGTCGCGGGCGGCCTTGCGGCGCTCGGGCAGGCGACGGAGCGTTTCGTCGCGCTCGGCGTCCGACAGGCGCGCCCACGCGCCGATCTCGGCCAGCGTGCGGTAGCAGCCTTCGCACCAGCCGGTCGCGGGGTCCATCACGCAGACGGAGACACAGGGGCTCTTGATCGGTCGACGGCTCAGCATGCGTCCTGATTTCGCGCGAAGCGCGCCGGCGCGCAAGAGACGTTCACGTCATCCGATCGTCAGGCGAGCGCGATCAGAAGCCCCGTCAGCGCCATGATCTCCGCCACCTGCGCCGCGGCCCCGCAGACGTCGCCGGTGACGCCGCCGATCTGCCGCCGGCTCAAGGCGCAGAGCGCTAGAACCGCCGATCCCGCCAGCAGCACGGCGAGCAGGCCGCCGGCGAGCCCGCCTGCAAGAAGAGCCACGCCCGCGCCGAGGCCGCAGCCGAGCGCGACGGCGGCCAAGCCCGGCCG
>NZ_JBHTMX010000049.1:0-17838 GCF_042679725.1 Methylopila musalis | reverse complement strand
CGTGAGGCGCGTGACGACGCCGTCGGCGTCCGCGCCGAAGGCCCGCTCCACCGCCGCGAGCTGGCGGGCGAGCGCGTCGTTCACGTCGCCGCCGCGGGCGGTGATCTCCTCGCCCAGCGTGCGGGTGGTGACGGCGAGCGCCTCCGCCAGCTTTTCGCCGCGCTGGACGATGGACTGGCCGATGTCGCCGCCGGAGCGCTGGAGCTGCTCGCGCACGTCCGCGACGCGGGCGTCGAGGGTCGCGCCGAACTCGGCGATGATGGCGCCGAGCGTGTCCTTGGCCGCGCTCGCGCCGTCGTCGAGGCGCAGGGCCACGAGGCTGGCGGCGTCGGTGAGCATGCGCTCGGCCTTCTCCACCTCGCCCGCGAGGCGGTCCGCGATGCCGGAGCCGGCGTCGTCGAGGCGCGCGCCCAGCGTGACGATGCGGCGGTCGAGCTCCGATCCCAGCCGTTCGCCGGCCGCGTCGAGCGCGGTCTCCGCCGCGCCGGTGCGCTCGGCGATGGTCTCCGCAAGCCGGGTCTCGGCCTGCTCCAGGCGGTCGCGCAGCTGGCCGCCGCTCAGCACCACGGCCTCGGGCCTGCGGCCGGCCGCGTCCGTCACGGCCGAGGTCAGCTCGCCGCCGCGATCCGCCAGCACGCCGGCGACCGAGGCGGTGACGCCGCCGATGCGGGTCTCGAAGGCGGAGAGCTTCGTCTCCACGTCGCCGGACAGGCGGTTCGCCACCGCGTCGAGACGGGTTTCGGTGGCGCTGGCGCTGTCCTCGAACCTGGCGCTGAGCGCCGCGCCGGCTTCCGCCAGCCGCTGCTCCAGATTCGCGCCCTGAACCACGACGATGTCGTGCAGACGACCGGAGGTTTCGCCCAGCGTGTCCACGAGCGCGCCGCCGCGCTCGGCGATGATGTCGCCGACCGAGCCGCCGGCGTCCGCCAGCTGGCCCTCGAAGGCGCGCAGGCGCAGGTCGATCTGCGACGACAGCCGCTCCACCACGCCGTCGAGCAGGCCGGCCACTTCCGTGGCGCGGGCTTCGAGGCTGGCGTCCAGCGCCTTGCCGGAGGTCGCGAACCGGCGCTGCAGATCGGCGCCGCGCACGGCCACCGTCTGGTGCAGCCGCTCCGCGGCGTCGGCGATGTTGGCGGCGAGGGCGCCGCCCTGGTCGGACAGCGTCTCGGCGACGGAGGCGCGCACGCCCGACAGGCGCGTCTCGAAGGCGGCGAGCTTCTGCTCCACGCCGGCCGAGATGCGGTCGGCGGAGGCGTCGAACGCCGCTTCGGCGGCCTTGGCGCGCTCGTCGATGGTGTCGCCGAGGCGCACGCCGGCGCCCGACAGACGGGTCTCCAGATCGCCGCCGCGGGCGACGACCGCCTCGTGAATGCGCTCGGCCACGTCGCCGAGCTGGGTCACGAGCGCGCCGCCGCGCTCGGCGATGATGTCGCCGATCGCGACGGAGGCCGCCTCCAGCGTCTCGCGGGCCGCGACCGACCGCGCCTCGATCGCTCCGACGATGCGCTCGCCCGCCGCCTCGAAGTCGCGCTCCACGTCGCCGCTGCGCACCACGATCGCGTCGTGGACGCGGTCGCTGGCGGCCACGATCCGGGTAGAGATCTCGTCGCCGTGGCTTTCGAGCAGGCTCGCCAGACGCTCGCCGTCCTCGGCGAAGCGGCGCTCCAGATCGACGCCATGGACGGTGACCGCCTCGTGCATGCGGGCGGCGGAGTCGGAGATGCGCTCGGCGATGTCGCCGACGCGCAGGGCGACCGTCTCAACCAGCTGGGCGTTGGTGTCGTCGAGGCGGGCGGCGACGCTGTCCTGCTGCTGGGCGAGACGCTCGAGCAGGTCGTCGCCGGCGGCGCGCACGCCGTCGGTCATCTCGGAGGCGCGGGCCGCGAGGCTGCGGTCCACGTCGGCGCCGACGCGGCGCAGCGTCTCGCCGGTCTCGTCGGCGCGCTCGGTCACCGTGCGGATCACGTCGTCGGCGCGCGACAGCACGTCGGTGGTCACGCGCTCGCCCGCGTCGCGCAGGGCGTCGGTCGCCTCCGTTCCGCGCCGGGCGAGGTCGTCCACGACCCGCGAGGACAGCTCGGACAGGCGGCCGGCGATGGCCTGCGCCTTGTCGTCGAGCGAGGTGGTGATGGCGTCGCCGGTGGCCTGAAGCGCGGACAGCGTCTCGCCGGACCGGCCGGAGATCCGCTCCAGCGTCTCCTTCGTGCGCTCGTCGAAGGCGCGTTCGAAATCGGTGGTCGCGCTTCCAAGCGCGCCGAGCACGTCGTCCGCGCGCTGGCCGAAGGTCTGGGCGACGGTCGCGCCCGAGGCCTCCAGACGGGTGACGATGTCCGTCGACCGCTTGTCGACCGCCTCCAGCGTCGCCGCGCCGGAGCGCTCGATCTCGGCCGCGACCGCGTCGCCGCGGGTTTCGAGCGCGCTCGACACCTGCTCGCTGACGCGCGCCAGCCGCTCGTCCAGCTCCACGCCCGAGGCGGCGAGGCGATCGACCACGAGGATGGCGCGCTCGTCGAGCGTGCGGAACAGCAGGTCGCCGGCCTCGCTCAGCGTCACGCGGGCGGCGTCGCTCTTGTCCGCGAGTTCGGCGGCGAAGCGGCCGGCGCCGTCCTCGATGGAGCGGGCGATGGTCGCGCCGGCGGCGGTGAGCTGGCCCACCAGATCCTCGCCCCGGGCGCCGACCGCGGTGAGCACGCTTTCGCCGGCCTGATTGATGGAGGAGGTGATCTCGAAGCCGCGGGCGTCGAGCTGCTCGGACAGGCGCGAGCCGGTCTCGGCGATGTTCGCGGCCAGCAGCGCGGAGGCGGCGGTCAGGTCGCGGTCGAGCGACTGGTGGGCGTCGGCGATCGCGCCGCGCAGGCGTTCGGCGTTGCCCTCAATGGCGTCGCGCTGGCTCTGCAGCTCGCCGATCAGGGCGCGGATGCGCACCTCGTTGTCGTGGAACGCGCGCTCCAGCGACGTGACCTCGCCGCGCACCAGCGACTCGAGATCGCCGGCGCGGCTGACGGCGCGCTCCACGCCGTCGCCCATGGCCGCGACCTCGCGGCGCACCGCCTGGCCGAGCGAGGTGACGGCTTCGGTCGAGATGCTTTCCGGTTCGGTGAGGCGAAGCGCCACCTCCGTCATGGAGCGGGCGACGATGCGCATCTCCTGCGCGCGCCACGACAGCGCGGCCATCATGAAGAAGAAGGCGATGGGCGCGAGCACGCCGACCGCGAGCGCCGCGAGATGGGCCTGCGTGCCCGGCGCCGCGAGATCGACCGCGCCCGAGCCGAGGCCGACCACCTGCACCGCATAGGCGGCGCCGAGCGCGGCCCAGACGAAGGAGGCGGCGGAGGCGAGCAGGAAGGGCGTGCCCGAGGGCTTGCGCTGCAGCGCATAGACGATGTGGGCGAAGGAGCGGCCATCATCGTTGGCGGCCGGCGCACGGCGCGCGGCGCGGTCCGGCCGACGTTCGGGCGTGGCGGAGGAGGGCGGGGGCGGCGTCTCGGGGGCCGCCGGGAGGGGCGCCTGGGGCGCGGCCTCGGGAGCCTTCGGCGTCTCGACCGTCGCCTTGGCGTCGGGAGCGACCAGATTGAGCGCCTGTTCGATGGCGGAAAGGGCCGCTTCGGCAGGGTCCTTGGCTGATTGCGGATTCGCCATCGTCTCTAGCCTCGCGTCCGTACACTCATACACATCGGTCGCTTTGGTCCGGTCCCGCCAACACACGGCGGAGCCCGGATTTGGGCGGCGCGGCCAAACAAAAGCCGCTGCGTCGGTGGCCACCGGCGCGTCGGAACCCCGGCCGCGATCAGGCGATCGCAGACGCGGTTTTCGACGCTTCAGATGCTACCGGTCCTCAGGCGACTAGAGAACAGTGGAATCCGACGATTGGCAAACGTCGTTAACGCCTTGTTCACCATATAGAGACTCTAGGAGGTTTGGGGCCTCAGGCTTCGCGGACGCAGGGCCTGTCCTGCCGGGCCGCCTCCGCGCCATGGGATGTCGGGCGCGCCCGATCCATGACGATGGTGCGGCGATCGCCCGGCGCGGTGGCGGCCACCACGCGGTTGCGGCCGGAGGTCTTGGCGGCGTAGAGCGCGATGTCGGCGCGCTGGAGCGCGGCGCCGATGTCCTCGTCCTCGCCGCGCGCCACCACGCCGAAGCTGCAGGTGGCGGCGAGATCCCTGTGGATGTCCGCAAACGACAGCGCGGCGATGCGCGCCCGCAGGTCCTCGCAGAGGTCGATCGCGTCCGCGAGGCGCCGCTCCGGAACGACCAGCGCGAACTCCTCGCCGCCTAGCCGGCCCGCCACGTCGCCTTGCCGCGCGGCCTCACGGGCCACCGCCGCGATCACGCGGTCGCCGGCCGCGTGGCCGAAGCTGTCGTTGATCTGCTTGAAGCGGTCGATGTCGAACATGGTGAGGCAGCAGGCCTGCCCCGGCGTCTGTTCGGCGGCCTCGAAGAAGGCGCGGCGGTTCAGCAGCCCCGTGAGGCCGTCGACGGTGGCGAGGCGCAGCAGCTCCCGTTGGGCGGCGGTGGCGCGGGCGGCGACACGGAGCCGCGCCAGAAACTCCTCCGGCTCCGGGGGCTTGCTCATGAAATCGTCGGCGCCGGCGTCGAGCGCCTCGGCGATGCGGCGGCTTTCGGAGGACGACGACATCACGATCACGTGCAACGCCCGGCGGGCGCCGACGAAGTCACGGGCGAGGCGGCACAGGTCGAGCCCGCTCAGGCCGTGAGGCTCCAGCCCCGTCACCAGAACCTCCACCTCCGCGTCCGCCTGCACATGGGCGAGCGCCTCCGTGGCGTCGGTGAAGGCGACGACGTCGTAGCCGGTCTCGGCCAGATAGCCCGAGGTGACTTTGAGGATGAGCCGGCTGGGGTCAACGAGGACGATCTTCATGCCACCGCCGTTCCAACATCAAGAGGTCGCGCGGCGGACGAGGCCGCCGCGCCCACGTCTTCACGCGCCCGAACACCGGCGCGCCCGTCTCGGGTCGAGCGCTCCGCGCGTGTCCCGCGGCCCGCCCCGGCGACGCGCAGAACGTTCGCCCCGAAAGGCGGTCGCGCCTTCCACCTAAGGTAGAGTGATCCGACGTCGTGTACAGCGCGTAAAGGAAAAAGCGCGCGAGCGCATCATGCCTCTGGGCGCGAGAGCGCCGCTGTGCAGGCGTCAGTCGTCTGGAAGCGCGGCGATCAGCCCTGCCGTTCGGGCGTCGTCACCCGCAGGCCGTCGAGCGCGGGCGAGATCTTGATCTGGCAGGAGAGGCGGCTGTTGGGCCGGACGTCGTAGGCGAAGTCCAGCATGTCCTCTTCCATCGGAGCGGGCCCTCCGACCGCCTCGCGCCACGCCTCGTCCACATAGACATGGCAGGTGGCGCAGGCGCAGGCGCCGCCGCAATCGGCGTCGATGCCCGGAACGTCGTTGATGACGGCGACTTCCATCACCGTCTGGCCGTCCTTGCCGTCCACGACCCGTTCTTCGCCGGACGAGTCGATGAAGGTGATGCTGGCCATGGCGCGCCCGTCCCTCCTCGCGGGGAGCGGCGCCCGCCGTCAGCGGTCCGCTCCCGTTTCGGACGGGCTCTTAGAACGTTTCGCGAAAGCGCGCCAGCGCCCACGCCCCGCAGCGGGGGAGTGCGGACATGGACGATGTGGCGCGCGTGCGAACGATCAGCGGTCGAAGCCGAAGCGCAGCTCGATGGCGGAGGCGCATTCCGCGATCGCCTCGGCGACCTCGGCCAGCGCCTTGCCCGTGGGCTCGCCGGCGTTGGCGGCGCGCTCGAGCTCCTCGGCCGCGAAGGCGACGCGGTTGGCGCCCACGCCCCGGGCCGAGCCCTTCAGGGTGTGCGCCACTTCGGCGCGCTCGACCGGGTTGGTCAGCGCCTCGAAGCGGAAGAGGAGGATGCGGGCCTGCCGGCGGAAAAGCTCCAGCACCTCGCGCTCGAGGGTGCGGTCGCCAAGGGTCTGGCGGGCGAGATGGGCGACGTCGATCGCCTCAGCGAGCGAGGCGCCCGCGCGTTGTTCATACTGTTCCATGATGCTCACGATGACTTCACTCCACTTCCGCGAGATACGCCGCGGAACGGCCCTTCGTTACTGATGGCCGTCCATGACCAAACTTGGGCAGGACGGTGAAAAACGACGTTCACCAAAGCTTCTTCGACGGCGTGGCATTTGGGCCACGATCCTGAGGATGCATCGGCCGCGTTGAACTCGATCCGAACGGGCCGTTCATCCGCCGTTCACCGCGTCTCCCACGAGAGAAAGCCCGAGAGGGTTTCCGAGCGGTGAACGAACAGGGTTGAGAAAGTCTGATCCACATCCCACTTCCCCGCTCGCCGCCCCGGCGCGGCGGCACAACGTCCTGCAAGGAGCGAAATGCGACGCCTGATTCTCTTCCGTCACGCCAAATCCGACTGGACCGGCGAGACCGCGACCGACCATGAGCGCGGCCTGGCGCCGCGGGGACGACGGGTCGCGGGGCCCATGGGCGCCTGGCTCGCGGGGCGCGGCTTCCGGCCGGATCTGGTGCTGTGCTCGACGGCGATCCGCACCACGCGCACCTGGAGCCTCGCCCGCGCCGCCTTCACGCCTGCGCCCGCCGCCACCTTCCTGGACGAGATCTACGAGGCGTCGGACGACACGCTGCTGGAGGTCGTGCGCCGCACGCCCGCGGAGGTGCAGACGCTGATGATCGTGGGCCACAATCCGGGCCTCTCCGACCTGACCGAGCGCCTCGCCGGCTCCGGCGATCCGGAGGCGCGCCGCGCCATCGCGGCCAAGTTCCCGACGGGCGCTATCGCCGTGCTCGACGCGCCGTTCGACGGCTGGGCGGAGCTCGCGCCCGGCTCGGCCCGGCTCGACCGTTTCGTGACGCCGAAGATGCTCGGCCTCGGCGAGGAATGATGTTCGAAAGCCTTGCGCATGAGGCGCGGATCGCCGCGCGCAGCCTGCTGGACGCCGCATCGGGCACGCTCGATCCCACCATCCGGCTCGGCGTCACCGGCCTGTCGCGCGCGGGCAAGACCGTGTTCCTCACCGCGCTGGTGCAGGCCCTGACCAAGGGCGGCCGGCTGCCGGCCTTCCGCGCCTATGCGGAGGGCCGCATCGCCTCGGCCGCGCTCGCGCCCCAGCCCGACGACACGGTGCCGCGCTTCGAGGTGGAGAGCCATCTCGCCGCGCTCACCGGGCCCGACCGCCGCTGGCCGGAGGGCACCCGCCGCATCTCAGAACTGCGGGTGGTGGTGGATTTCGAGAGCCGCTCGGGCTTTCTCAGCCGCCAGAAGCCCGGCCGCCGGCTGACGCTCGATATCGTCGACTATCCCGGCGAGTGGCTGCTCGATCTGGCGCTGCTGTCGCAGGATTTCCGCACCTGGTCGCGCAAGACGCTGGCCGCCTCCGAAGGGCGCACCCGCGCGCCGCTCGCCGCGGCCTGGCGCGCCCATCTCGCCTCGCTCGATCCGTCCGCGCCCGCCGACGAAACCGACGCCCGCGTCTCCGCCGACCTGTTCCGCGCCTATCTGATCGCCGGGCGCTCGGAGCGGGTGGCGCTGTCCACCCTGCCGCCGGGGCGGTTCCTGATGCCGGGCGACCTCGACGGCAGCCCCGCGCTCACCTTCGCGCCGCTCGACGTGCCGGCGGAGGGCGCGCCGCCTGCGGGCTCGCTCTGGGCCATGATGGAGCGGCGCTACGAGAGCTATCTCGCCCATGTGGTGAAGCCGTTCTTCCGGGACCATTTCGCGCGGCTCGACCGGCAGGTGGTGCTGGTGGACGCGCTCGCCGCGCTGAACGCCGGCCCCGAGGCGGTGGCGGATCTCGAAACCGCGCTGACCGACGTGCTGGGCGCCTTCCGGCACGGCCGCAACTCGTGGCTCACCAGCCTGTTCCGCCCCAAGGTGGACCGGCTGCTGTTCGCCGCCACCAAGGCCGATCACCTGCACCACACCAGCCACGACCGGCTGGAGGCCATCCTGCGCCGGCTGGTGGGACGCGCCATCGAGCGCGCCGAGTTCGACGGCGCCGCCGTGGACGTGGTGGCGCTGGCGGCGGTGCGCGCCACCCGCGAGGCCATGGCCCGGCAGGGGCGGGACGAGCTTCCTGTCATCGTCGGCGTGCCCGAAAAGGGCGAGCGCTCCAACGGCCAGACCTTCGACGGGGAGGAGGAGATCGCCGTGTTCCCCGGCGACCTGCCGGCCGACCCGGAGGTCGCGCTGCGCGCCGACGGCTATCGCGGTCGCGCCCAGAGCGAAGACGGCGGCGACCTGCGCTTCATCAAGTTCCGGCCGCCCCGGCTGGCGCCGGAGCGCGGCGTGGTCCATCTGCCCCACATCCGCCTCGACCGGACGATCGAATTCCTGATCGGCGACGCGCTGATCTGAGGACCGTTGCGCATGACCGATGATTCCGCCCACACCCCGCGCCGCCCGGCGGCGTTCCGCCTCAACGATCCGTCCGTCGTCATGGCCGCGCCGGACGAGACGGTGGCGACCGCCCGCGGCGGCGTGGTGCTGACCTCGCAGCCCGACGCGTTCGAGGCGGGCGAACCGGCGACGGTCGCGCCCGCGCCCCGGCCGAAGCGCAGCCTGCCGTCGCTCGGCGCGCTGTTCTGGGGCGCGCTCGGCGCGCTCGGCAGTTTGGCGCTCGGGCTGTGGGCCACGCGGGTGGTGGAGGACCTGTTCGCCCGCTCCGATCTGCTCGGCTGGTTCGCCCTCGGACTCGCCGTTCTGGCGACGGCCGCCGGCGTCGCCATCATCGCGCGGGAGGGGGCTGCGCTGATGCGGCTCGGCCGGATCGAGGTCCTGCGCGCCGCGGGCGGCGCCGCCCATGTGAGCGACGACGCCAGCGCCGCGCGCAAGGTGGTGGACGAGGTGGTCGCGCTTTACGCCGGCCGGCCGGAGACCGCGCGCGCGCGCGCCGCCATCGCCGCCCATCGCGACGAGATCGTCGACGGCTCCGACCGCCTGCGCATCGCCGAGCGGGAGCTGATGACCGCGCTCGACGCCGAGGCCACCCGCGCCATCGCGGGCGCGGCCAAGCGGGTGTCGGTGGTGACGGCGGTCTCGCCCCGCGCGCTGATCGACGTGGGCGTGGTGCTGATCGAGTCTGTGCGCCTGATCCGCCGGGTCGGCGCGATCTATGGCGGCCGTCCGGGCGCGCTGGGCTTCCTCAAGCTCGCCAAGCACGTGGGCGCGCATCTCGGCGTCACCGGCGGCATGGGCGTCGGCGACGGGCTGCTGGAGCAGGTGGTCGGCCACGGCCTCGCCGCGCGCCTGTCCGCGCGGCTCGGCGAGGGCGTGCTGAACGGCCTGCTCACCGCCCGCGTGGGTCTCGCCGCCATGGCGGTCTGCCGCCCGCTGCCCTTCATCGAACGCGCCCCGCCGACCGTCCGCTCGGTCGCCGGCAACCTGTTCGACACCGCCTCGCCGAAGGCCTGACGCACGGCTCGCAGGCGCGTCGGCGCAGGGGAACGCGACCGCGCTGATCCGGCCTGTTCGCGCCGCCTCTCAGTCCGTCATGCCCGAGCTTGTCTCGGGCATCCACGACTGGACACGCGCAAGCCTTCGTGGAGGGGAAAGTCGTGGATACCGCGCGTGCCGCGCGGGCATGACGGGGGTGGCGGGACGTGCGCCGGCGATCAACGGACCGATCCTCAGAGAGCGCGCGAACCGTTTCGCCTATCCACCTGTCCGTGCGTCGGTTTCACGCCTCGCCTGCGCCGCCTCTCCCGTACGGACGCGAGCGCCGTCCCCGACCCTGGTTGCAACCAAAGTTCGGCGGTGACGCCGGCGTTCGCCCTTGTGGCTCTTTTTGGTATGGTCCATCCTGACGGGTAACGTCAGGGGGAAGTCATGGCCGAGGTGGGCAAGTCGGGGGATGCGTCGATCGACGGTGTCCTGTGGGGGTATCGCGTCGACGGCACGAACATCACTTACGGTTTCCCGGACGCCGTCGCCGACTACGCCAGCTACAAAGCCATCGACGGCTTTCAGGCGTTCAACGCCGCCCAGCAGACCGCCGTCCATTACATCATGAACCAAGTGGCCTCGGTGTCGGGGCTTACTGTCCAGTTCGTTGAGGACGGCGGCTCCGCCGACTTCCGCTTCGGCATGGCGACCAGCATCAATTACGGCGGCATGGACGATCGGGCGCACCGGCCCGGAGGCTCCAACGATTCGGCCGAAGCGAACCCGCCGGACCCGTCCCGCTACAACGGCTATCAGCAGGGCGATTCCTGGTACAACACCAGCAACTACAACGCCCCGACCATCGGCAGCTTCGGTTTCGCCGCCGGCATAGCCCATGAAGTCGGCCACAACTTCGGCCTGAAGCACGGCCACGCCGAACTGAAAAGCCACGGCGTGACCTTCCCGGAGCTGCCTGCGGGCGAGAACGGGCAGGAATGGTCGATCATGACCTACCGGGCCAGCCCGCTGACCGGCGACGTCAGATCGACCTATGAATTGCCGCAGTCGCTGATGATGAACGACATCGCGACGCTGCAATACATGTACGGCGCGGACTACGGAACCAACAGCGGAAACACCACTTACAGTTTCAGCGCCACCACCGGCGAGATGTTCGTCGACGGCGTGGGGCAGGGCGCGCCGAACACCAACGCCATCTTCCGCACCATCTGGGATGGCGGCGGCGTCGACACGTATGACTTCTCGAATTACACGACCGGGACAGTGGTCGACCTCGGCGCCGGGCGATGGTCCACGCCGGCCGACGGTCAGCGCGCCTATCTCGGCCAGTACAAGGACGCGTCGGGGACCACGGTCAATTACTTCGCCCAGGGCAGCATCGCCAACGCGAAGCTCTTCAACAACGACACGCGCTCGCTGATCGAAAACGCGACCGGCGGCTCCGGCGCCGACCGGATCACCGGCAATCAGGTCGCGAACCGGCTGGTGGGCAACGGAGGCTTCGACATCCTGTACGGCCTCGGCGGCGACGACCAGCTGGACGGCGGCGACGCGGGCGACTGGCTCTTCGGCGGGGATGGGAACGACACGCTGGTGGGCGGCGCCGGCGGCGACACTCTGTACGGCGAGAGTGGAAACGACGTCCTCAGGGGCGGCGAGGGCGGCGATTCCATGTATGGCGGCGTCGGCGACGACACCTATTACATCGACGGAAGCGACTTCATTTCCGAGAACCTCGGCGCGGGCTACGACACCGTCGTGTCCAGTGTGAACTGGACGCTCGCCGCGAATTTCGAAGTGCTGCGGCTGTCGGGCCTCGCGTTTCGCGGCTCGGCGGGAGCGGGCTCACAGTCGCTCTACGGCAATTTCCTCGCCAACCGGCTCGATGGCGGCGAGGGCGCCGACTACATGGCCGGCGGCGCGGGCGGCGACACCTATGTGGTCGACAACGTCTATGACGTCGTCAGCGAGGGAGAGGACCAGGGCGTCGACACCGTCGAGGCCTATGTGGACTACGTGCTCAGCGCCCATGTGGAGAATCTGAAGCTGATGGGCGGCGCGCGGGCGGGCTTCGGCAACACGCTCGCCAACACCCTCACCGGCTCCACCGGCGCCGATCTCCTGAACGGGGGCGGCGGTTACGACACGCTGATCGGCGGCGCAGGCGACGACACCTACGAGCTGTTCAGCCAGTCCGGGCGGCCGACCGCCGCCGGCTTCTTCATCATGAGCTACGACGCGGTGCAGGAGGATGTGAACGGCGGCTACGACACCGTCCATGTCCAGCGCACCAGCGACATGTTCGGAACCGGCTACACGCTCAGCGCCAATGTGGAGGCGGGCGTGGTGGTGGGCGAGGGCGACTTCGCGCTCTCCGGCAACGAGCTGTCGAACCGGCTCACCGGCAACGTCGCGGCCAACACCCTGTCCGGCCAGGCCGGCGCGGACCGGCTGGACGGCGGCTTGGGCGTGGACGATCTGATCGGCGGCGCGGGCGACGACACCTACATCCTCGCGGACTACAACCTCGTCTCCACCCGCATCGGGCAGTTCACCTACCGCTTCTGGCGCTACGATAGCGTGACCGAAGACGTGGACGGCGGGACCGACACGGTGCGCATTCGCGCCGCCGGCTCGCAGCTCAGCGGCTACACCCTCGGCGCCAATGTGGAAAACGGCGTGATCGAGGGCGCGGACGACTTCAACCTCACCGGCAACGCGCTGGCGAACCAGCTCACCGGCAACGCTGCGAGCAACACGCTGATCGGCGGCGAGGGCGACGACCTGCTGAACGGCGGCCTCGGCGTGGACACGCTGCAGGGCGGGCTTGGCGACGACGTCTATGTGCTCTCCGACTACCGCACCTTTCTTTTCAACGGCTTCACGAGCGTTTCCCACGACAGCGTGTCCGAAGAGGCGGACGCGGGCGTGGACACGGTGCGCGTGGCCCTGCCGAACGCGGCCGGCTACACGCTGCGGGCCAATTTCGAGAACGGGGAGCTGACGGGCGCCGGCAGCGGTAACCTCGCCGGCAACGCGCTCGACAACCGGCTGACGGGCAACGTCGCCGCCAACACGCTGAGCGGCGGCGACGGCGCGGACTGGCTGTTCGGCGGCCTCGGGCTGGACACGCTGATCGGCGGCGCCGGCGACGACGTCTACGTGCTGGCGGACACGACCCTGATCCCCGGCCCGAAGGGGCGGCCCATCGCCGTGTTCGACACCGTGGACGAGACGAGCCGGGGCTCCGGCGGAACCGACACGGTGGTGATCGGCTCGCCCGTCAAAGGCTCTCCAAACGCCATCGCAGCGACCTCCTATGTCCTTGGCTCGGAAATCGAAAACGGCCAGATCGGGCTGTCGACGGCGTTCGACCTGACCGGCAACGCGCTGGCGAACCGGCTGACGGGCGGAAGCGGCGCCAACGTACTCGACGGCGGCGCCGGGGCGGACACTCTCATCGGCGGACGCGGGAACGATAGTTATGTGGTCGACGACGCCGACGACGTGGTGGTGGAGGCCGCGGGCCAGGGCGCGGACACCGTCCGCGCCTCCGTCAACCACACGCTGGCGGCGAATGTGGAGGCGCTGGTCCTGCTGGGCGCCGCCGTCAATGGAAGCGGCAACGCGCTTGCCAACACCCTCACCGGCAACGCGCTGGCGAACCGCCTCGACGGCAAGGCCGGCGCGGACACGCTTATCGGCGGCGCCGGGAACGATTCCTACGTGGTGGACGACGCCGGCGATGTGATCGTGGAAGCCGCCGGCGGCGGCGTCGATCGCGTGGAGGCCTGGGCTGACGTGACGCTGTCGGCGAACGTCGAGAACCTGCGGATGATGGGGACCGCAGCGCTCAAGGCCGTGGGCAACGAGGCCAAGAACATCATTGTCGGCAACGAGGCCGGCAACGTGCTCGACGGCGGCGGCGGCGCGGACGACCTGCGCGGCTTCGGCGGCAACGACACCTACGTGATCGATCACATCGGCGACCGCGTCACGGAGGCCGCCGGCGGCGGCGTCGACCGCGTGGAGGCCTGGGCCGACGTGACGCTGTCGGCGAACGTCGAGAACCTGCGGATGATGGGGACCGCGGCGCTCAAGGCCGTGGGCAACGAGGCCAAGAACATCATTATTGGCAATGAGGCCGGCAACGTGCTTGACGGCGGAGGCGGCGCGGACGACCTGCGTGGCTTCGGCGGCAACGACAGATACGTCGTCGATCATGCGCAAGATCGGGTGACCGAGGCCGCTGACGGCGGCCTGGACGTCGTGGACAGTTCCGTGTCCTACACGTTGTCGGCCCATGTGGAGACGCTGCGGCTGCGCGGGCCATCTTCGATCAACGGCACCGGCGAGGCGGGCGCGAACACGCTGCTCGGCAACAACGCGGCCAATGTGCTGGACGGCAAGGGCGGCGCGGACCTCCTGACCGGAGGTCGCGGGCAGGACATCTTCGTCTTCTCCACCGCGCTCGGCGCCTCGAATGTCGACCGGATCACGGATTTCACCGCTTCCGACGACACGATCCAGCTCGACGACGCGGTGTTCACCGGGCTGTCGCTCGGCGCGCTCGCCGCAAGCGCTTTCACGCGCGGAACGGCTGCGGCCGACGCGCTCGACCGCATCATCTTTGATGCCCAGTCAGGCGCGCTGTTCTTCGACGAGGACGGCGCCGGCGGCGCGGACCAGATCCGTTTCGCCACGCTCGGGACGGGCGTCGCGCTGACGCACGCCGATTTCCTGGTGGTCTGACAAAGGCGACGCTGTTCGGGATATCTGGCGATTGCGGCTCCGGACAGGGCGCCGCAACCGGTCTAAGGCGTCGCTGAGGCTCTGTCCTCAAGACATGTGCCGGACGGCCTGAGGTTCGGGCCCGCCCGCGCGCCATCTCCGTCATGGGGCGGCGGGGCGTCAAGACGCCATGGCGCGGCAGTGCCGATCTCAGCCGGCGCCGTCGTCGTTCTCGCTGGACAGGCGCTCGACCGGGACCGCGCGCGGCTCCGCGCCGAGGCCGCCTTCCGCGCGCGCATGTTCCCGCAGCACGTCGTTGATGCGATCCTGCCAGCCGCGGCCGCCGTTCTGGAAGTGCTCGAGCGTCGCCACGTCGATGCGCAGCGTCACCTGCTCGCGGGCGCCCGGCGCGGCGGCGGGAGCGGGCGGAGGCGGCGCGGCCGGGCGAGGGCTGCGGAACACCGCTTCGGCCGCGGCGCGGGGGTCGGGGGGGCGACGGGCCATGGGAAAGCTCCTTCGGTTGGGCGGCGCCATGCGCGACGCGTCGCCGGTCGTCTCGATGCGCGCAACCTGGAACGATTGGCGTCTGCGCACGACATCGTGTGAGCGCCAGTCCTCAGGCGTGCGAGAATGCAAAATCACGCCGGCGCCGCTCGCTCTAGGCGGGAGCCGCCACATAAAACTACTCTCACGCGACGTTCAAATCGCTGGAGGATTTCATGAACACCGCAGCTCTCACCGCTTGGGCGCCCCGCGTCCTCAGTCTTCTTCGCATCATGGCCGCGCTGCTGTTCATCCAGCACGGCACGGTGAAGCTGCTGAACTTCCCCGTGGCCTATGGAGGCGAGCTGGCGCCGCTGTCGCTCACGGCGGGCGTGCTGGAGCTGTTCGGCGGCGCCCTGCTGGCGATCGGCCTGTTCTCGCGGCCCGTGGCCTTCATCCTGTCGGGCATGATGGCGGTGGCCTATTTCATCGCTCACGCGGGATCGAGCTTCTACCCGATCGTGAACAAGGGCGAGCTCGCGATTCTGTTCTCCTTCGTGTTCCTCTACATCTTCTTCGCGGGCCCCGGCCCCTGGAGCGTGGACGCCGCGCGCCGGTCGTCGGCGGCCTGACCGCCTGCGAATGCAAAAAAGGGCGCGACCTCCGTCGCGCCCTTTTTTGTTCTTCAAGCCGGTCGATATCGCGCCTCAGCCGGCGACGGCCCGCTTCAGGCGCGCAAGGCGCTTGCGCACGCCGGCCATGGTGAAGCGATAGGCCTGCCGAAACGACGACTTCAGCACCGGCATGGGGCTGTTCGGATGACCAGCGATGCGGCCGCCCGCGTCGCGCCAGGCGCGAAAGCCACCGCGCAGCACAAGGGCTTTCAGGCCAAGCGCCCGCGCCTTGCGGGCCGCGGCCAGAGGGGCGGTCTTCGGTCCGCCATAGAACACCAGCGTCTGGCCGGGCTCGAACAGCCGGTTGTGAAGCGGGCTCGCCGGATCGACGATCGCGGCGAACTCGCCGGGCGGGCAATGCAGCGACTCGCTGATCCAGCCGGTGCGATCCAAGACCTCCCAATCGCGCAGATCGATGAACTTCGCCTCGCCGCGCCGGTTCATGGCGATGGCGTCGCGGGCTTCGACCACCAGCGGCGGGGCGCGCCGGGGCGCGACCGTCTTGCGGCGGCGTCCGAGAGAACGGACGGCGGACGACAGGCCGGTTGATGAGGGCGCGTTGGCGAGCGCAGTTGAGACCATGCGCGTTTTCCTCGCGAAGCAGCGTTTCTTATGCGTGAGGATAACCGACGCCGCTGCCTGATGTTCCATTCGACTTAAGGATTTTGTCCTTTCGGCGACACCGGCACGTTGTCAATAAGGCGCACGCGAGCGATGCGCGCGGCGACCAGAAGGCGCGCAGGACGTCCGTCCTGAGGCTGTCCGAGCGTGGCCGCGTCGCGGTGCGCCACATAGTCGATGACGAAGCCGGCGGCCGTGATCTCGCCCCGCGCCTCCTCGAGCGCCGCGTCGGCGTCCTCGCCGGCCGCGATCCGCGCCGCGGCGCGCTCAAGCGCGCGGTGCAGCGCCGGGGCGCGCTGGCGATCCTCCGGGGAGAGGTAGACGTTGCGGGACGACATGGCGAGGCCGTCGTCCTCCCGCAGCGTCGCGCCGGAGAGGATCTCGACCGGCAAATGGAGATCACGGACCAGCCGCCGGATCACGGCGAGCTGCTGGAAATCTTTCTCGCCGAACACGGCGACGTCCGGCCCGACCTGGATCAGCAGCTTGGAGACGACGGTCGCGACGCCCGCGAAGAAGTGCGGCCGGGCGTCACTCTCGAGCCCGGCGGAGGGGCCGCCCACGGTGACGACGGTGCCGGCCCCGTCCGGATACATCTCCTGCGGCGTCGGCGCGAACACCAGATCGGTCCGCACGGTCGCGAGCTTGGCGAGATCGCCGTCGAGATCGCGGGGATAGGTGGCGAGGTCCTCGGTCGGCGCGAACTGGGTCGGGTTCACGAAAATCGAGACCACAACCCGGTCGGCGGCCTTGCTCGCCTGCTCCACCAGCGACAGATGGCCCGGATGCAGCGCCCCCATGGTGGGCACGAGCGCGACGCGCTCGCCGGCCGCGCGCCAGGACGCGATCCGGGCGCGCAGGTCGACGACGGTGGCGGCGACGGCTGGGGCGGGCATGGGCGGCTCCGATCTGGCGGAGCGAACCTCCGCTTTCGCGGCAGCGGCTTATCAGGATAGGAACGCGGACGCCACGGCGCGCCCGCGGCGGCCGGAGACCGCGCGTGTGATGATTTGGTTGGTGTTGGGCGCCATGGCGCTGGCGGGGGCGATCGCCCTTGGGCGGATCCTGGTCAAGGCCCGCCCGTCGGAGGCGGCGAAGGCGCTGCGCTGGGCGGCGTGGGCGGCCTGGGCGCTCGGGCTCGTCATGACGCTCACCGGCAAGGTGACGCCGGGCATGTTGCTGATGGGGCTCGGAGCGCTCGGCATGGGCGCCGGGGCGGCCACGCGCCGGGCAGGCTCAGCGCGGTTCCCAGGTGACGGTCGCGGCACGGCGTCCGGTCGGGGTCCAGACGTCGAGACGGATGGCGACCCGCGGCGCGGCCAAGGGGGCGGCGGACGGGGCGTCCGCGGCTCGGCCGTAATGACGGAGCAGGAGGCGTATCAGATCCTTGGCCTGCAGCCGGGCGCCACGGCGGAAGAGATCGTCCGTGCGCATCGGGCGCTGATGAAGAAAGTCCATCCCGACCAGGGGGGGACGGCGGCGCTCGCGGCGCGCGTCAACGCCGCCAGAGACCTGCTCACGCGGACGAGCCATCGCTGACCTCCCGCCCCGCCGTCAGTTCTTGATCGCGAAGCAGCTCATGGCGCTGCGCTTGAGCGCCTTGCAGGCTGCGTCGGCGGTCTTCTCGTTCAGGCCGGCGAAGCGCGCGCGGTAGAACGTGGTGTCGCCCTTGGCGTAGACCTCGGTGAACGCTTCCGCCGAGGCGAGCGCGCGTCCGGCCTTGGACTTGGCGTCGGAGAGCAGGGCCTTGGCCTTGTCGGCCTCGGTGGTGGCGCCGATCTGGATCTGCCAGCCCCGGCGGGTGTTCTGCGGCTCGGTCGCCGGGGCGACCTTGGGCGCGCCCTCGATGTCGGCCCGGCTGGCGCCGGAGCGCGGCGTGCGGATCGGCGCCGGGGCGGCGTCTGGCTCGGCGTAGGCCAGCG